>CAJGEB010000118.1 GCA_904502045.1 uncultured Oscillospiraceae bacterium | reverse complement strand
TCATAGCAGTCCTCTCAATACTGCCGCAAGATAAATTTCGAGAGATTGGAGTATCTCACGGTTTTGCGGTTGTTGTCTATCATAAAGTTGACTCTGTCGGAGGCTCCGACGATTATCAGCAGTTTTTTTGCGCGGGTAACGGCGGTGTAGAGCAGATTGCGGTAGTAGAGCTTTTCGGTGGGACGCATAAGGGGGATTATCACCGCATCGTACTCACTGCCCTGACTTTTGTGGACGGTCACGGCGTAGGCGAGTTCAAGCTCCGACGCCATATCGAAGGAGTAGACCGAGAGCTTGTCATCAAAGAGTACCGCAAGAGTTTTTTCTGCGGGATTTATCGAAAGTATGCGGCCGATGTCGCCGTTAAAGACTCCTGCACCGAGCTCAATATCCTCGGCTTCCCCTGAGAGTATTGCCTCAGGGGGAGTATCTGCATCAAAACGGCGCCACGCAAGGTCGTAGTTATTTTTTATCTGCATTACTTTGTCATTTTCTCTGAATGTATAGGGAGAAACGGGGGATTTGAACTCCCTTTTTGTCGGTGACGGGGGATTTAACGCGTACTGTAAGCGCACGTTCATATTTTGACAGCCGAGCTCCCCTTTTTTGCCGGGGCAGAGGGTCTGGATATCCCATACTCCTGAAAAACCGTAGCTTTTCGGGAGCCGTGAGGTGCAGAGCTCCACAACGGTATCGGCGGCTTCAAGATAGTTTTCCCGTTTGAGCAGGAAAAAGTCGCCCGAAGATGAGGAATATTCGGGGTAGTCGCCTGCCATCATAGCGTGGGCGTTGGAAACTATCATACTTTGCGCAGCTTGGCGGAATATGCGGTCGAGCTCAATACTTGTGAGCGCGCCGCAGGAGAGCAGGTCGCGGAATACGTTTCCGGGTCCTACAGAGGGGAGCTGATTTTTATCACCGACCAAAATGAGCCGCGACCCCATTCTGACGGCGCGTAGGAGAGCTGCGAATAGTGAGATATCCACCATCGACATCTCGTCGACAATGATGACGTCGTTTTTGAGGGGATTTTTTTCGTTGCGTCTGAAGATGAGAGTATCTCCGTCTGAGAAGTCGCACTCTAAGAGTCGGTGGAGGGTTTTTGCATCGCGTCCGGTAAGCTCGGAGATGCGTTTTGCGGCGCGTCCCGTGGGAGCGGCAAGAGCGACTGACTCCCCGCGCATTTCGCAGAGAAGGATTATGGCGTTGAGAGTGGTAGTTTTACCGGTACCGGGTCCGCCGGTGAGCAGGAATACACTGCTTGACATCGCGGCTTTAATTGCCTCGCGCTGTTTTGTGTCGTAGGTAAGACCGGTTTCTTGTTCGAGTTAGGAGATGGTGGAGTCGTCGGGGGGAGCGGTTGATTCATCAAACGAGCGGGCAAGAAGATTGATCCTGCCGCCTGCTTAGCTTTCCGCGTAATACATCTCGGAAAGGTAGGCAAACTCCCTCTCTGAAAAGGAATCTATAACGATATCCTTACCCTCTGAAAGCGTTTTAGCCGCCTGATAGCAGGAGTCCTCATCGGCTCCGATGAACGCAGAGCACATGGAGCAAAGCTTATCGAGGGGAAGGCAGGTGTGTCCGTTGAGGAGATTGTGCGAGAGGATAAAAAGGAGTCCCGCACAGACGCGCTTTGGATTATCCTCTCTGATGCCGAGGGAATCGGCTATTTTATCGGCAAAATCGAAGTCCGCACCGATATCGTTTGTGCAAAGGCAGTAGGGGTTAAATTCCACGGCATCGGCGGCGGTGTCCCCAAACTTTTTCCATAGTTTTATTGCAAGCGCGCCCGGAATTGAATATTTCGCGAGCTGCGCCATAACGGTACGCACGCTGTTTTGTTTTTTGAATTCAGAGGATATCTCAAGTGCCTTTTTCAGTGTGATACCCTTTATTGCGGTGAGGTCCTCAGGAAAATTTTCGATAATATCGAGGGTATCCTTACCGAAACGGTCAACGAGCTTGCGGGCGGTAGCCTTGCCGATACCTTTAATTGCACCGTTTTCGAGATATTTGTAGATAGCCGAAACCGATTCCGGCAACTTTTTAACACAAAGCTGGGCTTTAAACTGGTCGCCGTAGGTGGGATGCGAGGTAAACTCACCCGAGAGCCGTACGGTTTCACCGGGAGCAAGCTCATCGGGAATCTCACCGACAACACAAATAAGCTCACCGTCCGAGTCAATCTCAAAGACGGTGAAGCCGTTTTCGGAGTTGCGGTACACTATGTGTTCAACGCAGCCCTCTATTTCGCAGTAGTTGTCGGTAGTGTTCATAAAAACGGTTCCTTATATTTTAATAATACTTTCCAAAGCGTTTGAAAGAACGGTAATATCCTCGCAGTCGGGGGATATGACGTAATCGGTATCGCAGATTTGGCGGAAGGAATCCAAGGTTTCTTTGTCTGCGCCGTTGTCGATGATGAAGATTACCGATTTTCCGGGACGGCAAAACGCATCCATACTTGATTTTACACATCGGGCAGTAAATTCAACGTCGCAGGTGCAGTCCGCGGGAATAAAAGCCGCCATCGCGCACCGCTTGCTTTTATCAAAGCAGTATATTTTACGTTTGATGTAAAGAGTAACGTCGGCAAGACCGATAGCGCATAAAAATATCACGATGAATATGAACAGAATTTTCAGCATATCTCAAAACCGCCTCTCAAAATGATTACATAATATTTTATGCAAAAGGCGGAAAAGTGTTAAAAATGATACTCAGAGTAAAGAGATAATCAAATTATACTTTTTGTTTATGATTTTTTGATGTAATAATACTTCCGATGAGAATTAAAATAAGTCCTACGCCGAGGAGCGCGAGGGCGAGATAGACGGGGAAGGTGCTCTGAAAGCGAAGCGCGGGGAGATTTTCTTCGGCGAAGGGAGATACTCCCTTTTCGAGAGAGAAGAGTGCGAGCGCCGCGAGCTGAGAGGACTTTTCATCGTGTCCCGAGTCTGCAGTAAATGAGAAGCTGCCGGAATCGGTCTTGTATCTCATAATGCAGTTATAAAGCTCGGTACGTGCTTCGGGAGTTGCGGCTGTGTTTGAAGCGACGAGCGCAATAACCGAAAGTGACACAGAGACGGACTCGCTTTTTTCGTCGTTAATAATGCTTTTGAGAATATCGGCAGTACCTGCGGGGAGCAGCTCTGCGTTTTTTGAAGTAAGCGCGGCTGCACAGAGGGCAGTAAGCTTTGCATTTTCGGCGGGAGCTGTCGAAAGGTAGGTGACGAGGGTATCGCAGAGCGCCGCGCGGGTAATATTTTCGCCGTCCGAGTTTACTGCGTTAAGAGCAAGTAAAGCGTAGGAAGAGAGCTCGGATTTTTTTGCGCTGTCAGATACCGCAAGCGCAGATACTGACAGGGTATCGAGCTTTTTTACGAGGTCCGCACCGTAAATATTACCGACATCTTTCCCTGCCGCAGAGAGATTTACTACC
>CAJGEB010000117.1 GCA_904502045.1 uncultured Oscillospiraceae bacterium | reverse complement strand
AGCCGCATTCCTGAGCAAGAAGCGAGGAGATATATCCCGATTCGGAAGCAAATAACTCGGCTTTATATTGGGAATATTTAGGCTTTTCCCAGCTACCCATCTCGTCCAAGTACCCACCTTGACACCGCACCATTTCATAAAACTTCTCAAGTGCAGCCCCTGATTCAAGTGTATTTTTTGCCATTTCTCTTCCCGATTCTATATTATTGGCTATCTCAGCTAAATATATCATATTGGCAGCAAGCTCAATACATATTTCCGTTAAATCCTGCGGACCCTTGCCCTCAAGTACGCGAACAGCCTCATAAACCTCAGATATATTTCCTATTGCATTACCGAGAGGTGCATCCATATCACTTAATATCGCAACGGTATTTTTCCCTGCAGCTTTTCCTATTTTTATCATACACTCGGCAAGCGACTTTGCATCTTCATAAGATTTCATAAATGCGCCGCTGCCCACTTTTACATCTAAGAGTATTTTGTCACTTCCTGATGCCAATTTTTTACTCATTATACTCGCAGCTATCAACGACCGATTATCTACCGTTGCCGTAACATCTCTCAAAGCATACAATTTTTTATCTGCCGGAGCTAAATTTTCGGTTTGTCCCGCAATACAAACTCCTATGGAATTAACATTTCTGATAAATTCGCTTTTGCTTACCGACGTTCTGAATCCCGGAATAGCTTCAAGCTTATCTATTGTTCCGCCGGTATGTCCTAATCCTCTTCCCGACATTTTCGCCACCTTTACTCCGCAAGCCGCCGCAAGCGGTGCAATTATCAGCGTTGTTTTATCCCCCACCCCGCCTGCGCTGTGCTTGTCAACCTTTATTCCGCTTATCTCAGAAAGATCAGCTCTTTCTCCGGAATTTGCCATATTAATAGTCAATGAAGAGGTTTCCGCATCATTCATTCCTCTGAAATATATTGCCATAAGCAGAGCGGAAATTTGGTAGTCGGGAATATTTCCCGTTACACACTCGGAAATAAAATATTTTATCTCCCCATCAGTAAGAGCGCCACCGTTTCTTTTCTTTAAAATAATGTCATACATTCTCATATTATCCGCTCCTTTTTATGATACTAAAAATGCCGTTTTATTTAATTATAAAACGGCATTTTAACACTATAACAGATCAATTATTTGGATATAAGATCTCTTGCATCGCGAGCAATAAGAAGCTCCTCGTTTGTAGCAATGATCCAGGTTTTTACTCTTGCATCGGGAGCAGAAATATCATGCTCGGTACGGTCATACTTTACATTGAGCTCCGGATCTATCTTTATACCGAGGAATTCCATATCCTTACATACTTCTGCCCTCATGTGTAAAGAGTTTTCACCGATTCCGCCGGCAAAAGCAAGAGCATCGATTCCGCCCATCGCAGCAGCATAAGCACCGATGTACTTCTTAACCTGATATCTTACGATATCACAAGTAAGCTGTGCGCGGGGATCTCCCTCTAAAGAGGCATTTACCAAATCTCTTGAGTCGGTAGAAATTCCGGAAACGCCGATAAATCCGGACTTTTTATTAAGGATATTGTTGACTTCCTCATAGGAAAGTCCCTCTTTTTCCTGCAAGAAAGTAACGATAGAAGGATCTATTCCACCCGAGCGGGTTCCCATGATTATGCCGTCAAGAGGAGTGAATCCCATACTGGTATCAATGGATCTTCCGCGGTCTACCGCTGCTATTGAGGAGCCGTTTCCGAGATGGCAGGTTACTATCTTCAGCTCTTCAATGGGTTTACCGAGATTTTCAGCAAGTCTTGCACTTACATATCTGTGGCTGGTTCCGTGGAAACCGTATCTTCTGATGTGATATTTTTCATAATATTCATAAGGAATTCCGAAGATATAGGCCTTCTCGGGCATTGTCTGGTGGAACGCTGTGTCAAATACTGCCACCATCGGAATATCTTTAGGGAATACTTCCATACAAGCTTTTATTCCCGACACTGCAGCCGGATTGTGAAGCGGTGCAAGCGGAGATACCTCAATAATCGCATCAAGCACTTCTTTATCTATAATTACTGACTTCGAGAATTTTTCAGCACCCTGAACAACTCTGTGTCCTACTGCGGATATTTCGGAAACATCAGATACAACGGCACTTTCTCCGGTAGTCAACAATTCAACGAGCTCAGAAAAAGCTTCAGTATGAGAATTGAAGAATTTTTCTTTCTTGAATACCTTTCCGTCTCCGGTCTTATAAACGATGTTTCCGCCCTCTACGCCTATTCTCTCACAAAGACCTTTTGCCAATACCGACTCGTCTTCCATATTGATAAGCTGATACTTCAAAGAAGAGCTTCCGGCGTTAATAACAAGAATTTTCATTACGCTACCCATTCCTTCATCAAAAATTTTCGTCTTTTTAATACAATCATAAAATATTAGAGATATAACATCCCTTGACTTAAACGACGCATTATTATATTATTACATTATAGGAAAAATTTCAAGTATAATTTTACTTTTGGAGAAAAATATGCAAACTGCTGCTATTATCGCTGAATATAATCCTTTTCATAACGGCCATGCTTTTCATATTGCCCAAACCCGTTCGCTTGGATATAATTGTATTGTTGCGGTTTTGGGAGGTAATTTTACTCAGCGCGGCGAAGTATCAAATTTTCCGAAAGATGTTAAATGCAGAGCGGCCCTTTTGGGCGGAGCCGATTTAGTTGTGGAGCTACCGGCGGCATACTCTCTGGCAACAGCAGAGCGTTTTGCTTTCGGAGCAGTAAACATAATCGGTTCTATGGGTTGTGTCGATGCAGTAAGCTTTGGCAGCGAGTGTGGAGATATCTCTCAATTGGAAAAAGCCGTCAATGCGTTATCAGATAAAAGAATAGATACCGTGATTACCAATCATTTACAATCCGGAATTTCTTATGCTGCAGCACGTGCAAAAGCAGTTAAAGAACTATACGGAGCTGATATTTCAAATATTCTCGAGGCTCCCAACAATATTTTAGCAGTGGAATATATGCGACATTTAAAATCATATCCTGATATAAAACCGGTAGCAATCAAGCGCCGTGGAGAACATGATTCTTCCCTGCCGTATTCCGATCGCATAGCTTCAGCTTCACATATTCGCTCTTTAATATTAGATGGTAAAAGTGAAAATGCTTTGGAATATGTTCCCGAACAAATAAAAAGTACATACTTATCGGCAATTTCGGAAGGTAAAGCGGCTTGTGATATGAAGCGGATAGAATCTGCAGTACTTGCAAAATTAAGAAGTATGGATATATCTGATTTTGCAAAGCTCCCTGATGTATCTGAGGGATTAGAAAATCGCTTTTATACATGTGCCAGAAACGCGGGCTCTTTAGATGAATTTTACTCTTCGGTAAAAACCAAAAGGTACGCATTATCAAGAATACGCCGAATAACAATGCACGCTTTTTTGGGAATAACCGAAGATGTTCAGCAGATTTT
>CAJGEB010000116.1 GCA_904502045.1 uncultured Oscillospiraceae bacterium | reverse complement strand
TCATCTCTTCTACGCAGTCGCCGTAGGTGAAGTCCATCTCCTTGCCGCCGACTATCGCAGGCTGATCCTTAAGGTCGGCAGGAACCGTCCAGTCAAGAGTTATATTGGAGAAAGGTGCTTGGGTTCCCCAACGAGAAGGTGTATTTACTCCGTAAATAAACGACTGTATGCACTGCTTTACCTCTTTGTAGGTCAGCTTGTCAACCTTTACAAAAGGCGCAAGGTAGGTGTCAAACGACGAGAATGCCTGAGCTCCTGCCCACTCGTTCTGCATAATTCCGAGGAAGTTTACCATCTGATTGCAAAGAGTGGAAAGATGTCCTGCAGGCGAAGAGGTTATCTTTCCCGGAACTCCGCCCAGTCCCTCTTTAATAAGCTGTCTTAAACTCCAGCCCGCGCAGTATCCCGTAAGCATCGAAAGATCATGCAAATGTATATCACAATTACGGTGAGCGTTGCTTATCTCCTCATCGTATATCTCACTCAGCCAGTAGTTTGCCGTTATTGCTCCGGAGTTAGAAAGTATGAGTCCTCCTACCGAATATGTTACCGTGGAGTTTTCCTTTACTCTCCAGTCAAGATTCTTTACATAGTTATTGATAGTTTCGGTGTAGTCCAAATACGTGGACTTCATATTACGCAGCTTCTCACGCTGTTTACGGTAAAGTATATACGCCTTAGCTACTCCCTCGTAGCCGCCGCGGGAAAGTACCGTTTCTACGCTGTCCTGTATATCCTCAACCGCTACGAAGCCGTCCTTTATCTTCGGCAAAAAGTCCGCAGATACCTTTAACGCAAGAAAGTCTATAATATTATCCGTATATTCGGTATTAGTAGCTTCAAACGCTTTCTTCATTGCCTCTGCAATCTTATTAATATCAAATTCAACTACTTTTCCGTCTCTTTTAATGATCTGATACATTTGTTTTTCCCCTCGTCTTTCTTTATTTTTTGTTATTTTTATACGCCTCTTATTCCTACCTTTTCTACGTACGGTCTTACTATATCCGAAAATTCTTTGAGCTCCGTTTCGGAAAAAGCCTCAAGTCCGCCCGATAATATAAGATCTCCCGAATCCTTAAACTGCTGCAAATAATACTCCCTCGCTCCTCTTATCCATCTCGCAAGCTCTTCCATTCCCTCTTTTGTGTGGAGCCCCTTCACTACCGTTGTTCTGAATTCATATTCCGTTTTTCCGCTCAGCAGATATTCCTTGGACTGCTCTACCGCTCCTATATCATACCCCGGCACTCCGACCGTCTTTGCATATAAAGAAGGCGCATTCTTTATATCCATCGCCACCTTATCGACAAGCCCCGCCTCAACTAACTCTCTCAGCTTCTTCGGGTTTGAACCGTTAGTATCAAGCTTTATCTTGTATCCAAGCTCCTTGATCTTTTTGAGCAGCTCGCCTATATCTTTATTTATCAGCGGCTCCCCTCCGGTTACTACCACTCCGTCAAGTGTTCCCCTTCGCTTCCTGAGAAATTCGAAAATATACTCCTCTTCAAGCTCTTCGCTTTCTCTTTCGGGTAATGCAAGCGATGCGTTATGACAATACGGACACCTGAAATTGCATCCCTTTGTGAATATGTCGCACGCTATATATCCCGGATAATCCAAAAGCGTCGTTTTCTGAAGTCCTGCTATTTTCATCGCGGTACTGACCTCTCTATATATGGTGATTGACTTCAATATTACACTACATAATGTGTCTTGTCAACCCCTAAAACACTAAATATAGTAAAAAATTTCTTACAAATCATTTTATCCAATTTTATTAATATAGAACAAAAACACCCGCAGCTCCGAAAAACTGCGGGTATTTCACATCTGTCTATATATTATTTCGTCATCTTTTCTTGCTTTACCTTATGATCTATTACATGTCTTGAAGCAAGCTCTCTGTGTATATCCTCAAGAGATATTCCCATCTCTATCATCAGTACCATTACGTGATATGCAAGATCCGCTATCTCGTAAACGGTTTCCTTCTTGTCCTCGGCTTTACCCGCGATTATTACCTCAGTAGACTCCTCGCCCACCTTCTTCAGTATCTTATCAAGTCCTTTATCAAACAGATATGTAGTATAGGAGCCTTCTTTGCGCTCGCTCTTTCTGCCCGCTATAAGCTCCATAAGTCCTTCGTAGGAAAATTCGCGGAGCTCGTCGCTCTCCCACACGGGATGAGTAAAGCAGGAATCACTTCCCGTATGGCACGCGGGTCCTGCTTTTTCAACCATAACCACAAGCGCGTCATTATCACAATCAGCGGTAATAGATACTATCTTCTGGTAGTTCCCGCTCGTTTCGCCTTTAAGCCAAAGCTCCTGCCTTGAACGGCTCCAAAAACACGTCATTCCCTTTTCCATTGATATTTCAAGACTCTCTCTGTTCATATATGCAAGAGTCAGTACCTTTTTGCTTACCGCGTCCACTACTATTGCGGGAATGAGTCCTTTTTCATCAAATTTTAACTCGTTTATATTAACATTCATTTTAAACTTCTCCTTGTATCCGTACTTTTAAAGCGTTCTTACGGTAATTCCGTTTTCCTTCAGCGTTTCCTTCAAGTGAGATATCTTTATCTCCCCAAAATGAAATACCGATGCCGCAAGTCCTGCATCTACTTTCGGTAATGTCTTGAAAAGCTCTGTAAAGTCACTTTCCTTGCCGGCTCCTCCCGATGCTATTACCGGAACGTTCACCGCGTTACACACCGCTTCAAGCATCTCAAGGTCAAATCCTTGTTTTACTCCGTCGGTATCTATCGAGTTTACTACTACCTCGCCTGCTCCCATTCCGACACATCTCTTTATCCACTCGATAGCTTCCATTCCCGTGTTCTCCCGTCCGCCCTTGGCAAATACTCTGAACACACCGTCCACTCGCTTAACGTCAGCAGAAAGTACCACACACTGATCTCCGTACCGCTTCGCCGCCTGTGTTATAAGCTCGGGATTTCTTATAGCTCCCGAATTTACGCTCACCTTATCCGCTCCGCATTTAAGCACTCTGTCAAAATCCTCAACTATGTTTATTCCGCCGCCTACCGTGAGCGGTATAAATACGCTCTTTGCCGTTTCGCACAATATATCGGTAAACAATGCTCTGCCTTCCGCGGACGCCGTTATATCGTAAAATACAAGCTCATCTGCTCCGTTTTCACTGTAATATTTCGCAAGCTCTATCGGAGATGATACGTCCGACAGTCCTTCAAAGTTTACTCCTTTTACTACCCGTCCGTTCTTTACGTCAAGGCAGGGTATTATTCTCTTCGTTATCATCTCGCCACCTCGATCGCTTCCCTTAAATCTATTGCACCGGTATAATACGCTTTGCCGATTATTGCTCCGTATATTCCGAGGCTCTTCAGCGCAACTATATCATCTATATCAGATACTCCGCCAGATGCCGTAATATTTACGCTGTAGCGCTCCGACAGCTCTTTGTAAAGTTCACGGTTGGTTCCCTTCATCGCTCCGTCACGGCTGACGTCGGTGCATATAACCGTTTCTACGCCCTCTGAAAGCATACGGGTAAAGAACTCGTCGTATG
>CAJGEB010000115.1 GCA_904502045.1 uncultured Oscillospiraceae bacterium | reverse complement strand
GCATTTATCGCTTTATCGGTAATAATTCTTTTCATACCAAGCCCTCCGTTTCTTATCTTTAATTTTACCGTTATTTTGCGCTTTAACCATCAAATTAAACATTAGACACAAAACGGAGTTTGGGCATATTCAATTGTCTATTAAAACGAGCAAAGATTCGTGTTGCTTTTATTTTACACGCAGTACATATTCAGCCATATAAAAAACGGCAATATAGTCCTTTGACTATACTGCCGTTTCTTTTCTCCTGTCTGCTTTGCGTAAAGCTTCGCTAACGCCGTTACGCATTCAGCCGAGGAATTTTTTATCTCTTCAGCGCTTTCTTTACCTTTTTCCTTAATCTGAACAGCTTTTTTCTCGCTTCGACCATAAACTTTACGGTATTATCGACCGATTTTCTGTATACCTTATCAAAATCGCCCGCAAACTCAACTACCTCACCGTTAAAGCCCTTCTTGAAGCGATATACTCCGTAAAGAGGGTGATTTTCGTCGTACCAGAAACAAATTCCCTGAAAATCATACTGGTAGCATCCGCCCTCTATCGCCCACTTTATCATTTCCCACTGCATCAGATAGTTGGGCATTACGTTTCGGTAGGCGTTATCACTCGCACCGTAAACATAGCAGGTCTTTCCGCCGTACCTTGTGGTTATTGCTCCCGATACCGCTTTACCCTCATAATAGCACATATACAAGCGGCACCAATCTCCGAGCTCCCTCAACATATCACGGAAATATTCCTTCGGGCGCGGAGTAAAGCCGTCGCGCTCCCCGGTTATCTTCGTCAGACGGTAAAATTCATCAAGCGCCTCTTCTCCGCAGATCTTGCACTCCACACCGTGCTTTTGCGCGACTCGCACGTTGTACCTCGTCTTCTGCTTGAAGCTCATAAAGACCTCTTCCTCGGTCTTTCCGGCAATATCCGTCAACATATAATTATATCTCGTCTGGGCACTCTTCAGATCCGGAGCGTGCGGAATAAAATCAAAGCCGAAGCTCTTTATCATCTCCACGGCTTCCTCGTCATCCGCCAAAATATACGGATCCACCTTCAGTGCGCAGCCCTTATATTTTTTAACTATCTTGTCCGCCTCTGCAAACAGCTTACCAAGCGTTTCCCTATCCTTAAAATCACACACCGGTCCGCGCGGACAGTACAGATACGTCCCCGGCAAAAACGGCGTTTTCCTTATAAGTATCAGCATGGAACCGTTTATCTTTCCCTCTGCATCCCGCGATACTACGATCTCGCTGTCCCAGCCGTTTTTCTTTTTAAGTCTTGCCCATTCAACCGTCTGCATAAATCCGCCCGCAGCATGTCCTCTTACAAACGAATCGTATTCCTTCAAAAATTCCGGAGTTAATTCCTGCATCCTCTTTTACCTCTTTCCTTAACTCAATTTTATTCAAAAAGACTCTTACGGAGCTTCAAAATCCGTTCTCTTCTTGCTTTTGTAGCTTCTTCGTCCTTTACAAATCCCTCGTCCGAAAAAACAAGACAATCTCCCTCTTTTGCACCCTCGGGCATACTCTCCGCGGGGTACTCTTCGACGTGTCCCTCTTCATTTTCAAGTGAAGCTACTCCGTCTTCTATACGGTCTATAATATACCTCTTTTTCAAACTCTCTTCAACCCCCTGTCAGCATATTTGCAATAATTCCCCTGTCATTTTGCATTACTTGCAGAAAACTCTATCTTTTCGCCGTCGGTTTCACAGAGGATATTTCCGCTGAGATCGGTACGGTAAACGGTGACGTTCTTCGCCTCAAGCTTTTCAAGCGTTTCCTCATGCGGATGGCCGTAGCTGTTGTCTTTTCCGCAGGATATTATCGCATACTTCGGGTTTATCGCGTTTAAGTACGCTTTTGTCGTGGACGATGAGCTTCCGTGGTGCGATACTATCATCAAATCGGCAGAAAGGTCCTTGTTTTCCTCAAGCAAAAGCTCCTCTGCCTCCTTGCTCGAATCTCCCCCGAATATCATCGAAAAATCCTTGTACTCTATCTTGCACACGATTGAATTATTGTTGTAGTCCTCAAACGGCTCAACAGGTCCGAGCACCGTCATTACGCAGCCGTCACCAAGGTCGTATTTATCTCCCGGCTTTACCTCTTTTATCTTAAGTCCCTTGTCACTCGCCGCAAGCAGCAGTTTCTCGTACACCCTCGTCGTCGGTATTGCACCGTCGGGTATCTCGCCGGTAAGTATCTTTCCCACTTCCATATTCTTTATCACGTAATCCATATCTCCGATGTGGTCGGAATGTGGGTGCGTTGCGATAAGTAAGTCTATCTTCTCCACTCCCTGCGACTCAAGATAGCTGCAGATAGTCTGCCCGTTACCTTCCTCGCCGGCATCCACCAAAATATTCATCTCAGGCGCCTTTATCAGCATACTGTCGCTCTGTCCCACGTCTATCACGTGTACCGAAAACGGCGCGTCGGATACCTCTCCCTCTTTGAGTCCCGACATCGAAAATATATCGTCAAATGAGGAGATTCCGAGCTTTGCAAACCAGCCCTCGTTTATTCCGAACGCTATCACCGCAAGTATTGCAACTATCAGCAGCGTAAGCTTACTTTTTCCTCTTTTTTTCTTCCTTGCCACCTCTCGCGCCTCCTCTTTTACTCTTTTGTGTATTAGCTGCAGGAGTCCTCTTCCCCCCTGCGCGTACTCTTGCATTTTGCTCCTCGCGCGCCCTTTTGTCCGCGGGAACAAGGCAATCCGCACCGCTTCCGATAAGGTCAGCGCGTCCCGCAAGTCTAAGCGCCTTGGTTACTATCTCGCGGTTTTCGCTCTTGTAGTACTGCAAAAGCGCCCTCTGCATAGCCTTCTCCTCAGCACTTTTCGCCACGTACACCGGCTTCATCGTCATCGGGTCAAGTCCCGTATAATACATACAGGTCGATACCGTCATCGGAGTCGGGTAAAAATCCTGAACCTGCTCGGGACGAATGGAATTGCGCTTCATATAAAGTGCAAGATTTATCGCATCGTTAATATCACTTCCGGGATGCGACGATATCAAATACGGTACAAGGTACTGCTCCTTGCCCATTGATTTTGTCAGCTCATAAAATCTCTTCGCAAATTTATTGTAGGTTTCTATATGCGGCTTACCCATTAGGTCAAGCGTTTTCGGAGCACAATGCTCCGGCGCCACCTTGAGCTGTCCGCTGACGTGATGCTTTATAAGCTCCTTGAAAAAGCTCTCGTCCTTATCGCACAGAAGGTAGTCAAATCTGATTCCCGAACGGATAAACACCTTCTTTACCCCGGGAATACTCCTCAGCCTTCTCAGAATATCGAGATATTCCTTGTGGTCCGCCCTCACCGCAGGACAAGGCGTAGGCGCAAGACACTTTTTACCCTTGCATACTCCGCGTTTTTGCTGTCCCGAACATGCAGGATATCTGAAATTCGCGGTGGGTCCACCGACATCGTGTATATATCCCTTGAAGCTCGGACTCTTTGTAAGCTCCCGCGCCTCTTTCTCTACCGATTCCGCACTCCTTGAGGTGATATATCTTCCCTGGTGCGATGCTATCGAGCAGAAATTGCACCCTCCGAAGCAGCCGCGGTTGTGGGTTATCGAAAACTCCACCTCTTTTATCGCGGG
>CAJGEB010000114.1 GCA_904502045.1 uncultured Oscillospiraceae bacterium | reverse complement strand
GTCCCACCGCACTCTCCGTGCCAAAATCCACATACGCTTCGTCTATTATCACAACACTGTCGGTATTCGTTTTGAGGATCCGTTCTATATCTTCAAGCGAAATTACAAGTCCCGTCGGCGCATTCGGATTGGCTATCACGATATTCATTCCGAGATTTTCATAGTCGCTCACCTTTACCCTAAAGTCACTTCCGAGAGCTATCTTTTTATAAGGTACTCCGTTTAGATCAGCAAAGACAGGATAAAATCCGTATGTATGCTCGGGAAACGCAAAACCCTTTTCGGCATCTCCAAATGCTATAAATGCAAAGTTCAGTATCTCGTCTGAACCGTTCGTCATTAAAATATTCTCAGGCTCTACTCCGAAAAATTCCGCAGCTTTTTTGTTCAGCTCTCTGCATTCGGGATCCGAATAAAGCTGAAGGTTCCTGCTTTCAGCCGCAACCGCTTCCTCAACTCTTTTCGACGGAGCAAACGGCGACTCGTTAGTATTAAGCTTTATATATTCCCGATTTTTAGGCTGCTCCCCAGGTGTATAGGCTTTGAGCTTGATATGCCTTTCGCTCATATACCTGCTCATTTTTTCTCCTCCTCAACACGAATAGTTGCACTCTTTCCGTGAGCAGTTAAGCCTTCCTTGCACGCAAAGTAGTTTACATCTTTCGCTACCTTTTCAAGCGACTCCTGAGAATAATATATAAACTGCGATTTCTTTACAAAATCATCCACCGAAAGCGGACTCGAAAACTTCGCCGTACCGCTCGTCGGAAGGGTATGATTAGGTCCTGCGTAGTAGTCCCCAAGCGCTTCAGGACAATTCCTGCCCATAAACACCGATCCCGCATTCTTTATCTTATCCAAATATTTAAACGGGTCGTCTACGCAAAGCTCAAGATGCTCAGGCGCTATCTCATTCGCTACCTCTATAACAACATCTAAATTATCACACACGATTATCTTTCCGTTATTGTCAATCGACGCCCTTGCTATCTCGCTTCTTTCAAGTTCTGCTACCTGCTTTTCAATTTCCTCGCGCACCTTTTCGGCAAGCTCTAAACTATCCGTTACAAGCGCGGCACTCGCAAGCTTATCGTGCTCTGCCTGAGATAAAAGGTCCGCCGCTACGTTCGCTGCGTTTGACTTTCCGTCCGCTATTACAAGTATCTCGCTCGGTCCCGCTATCATATCTATTGATACCTGTCCGAACACCTGCTTTTTTGCTTCTGCTACAAACGCATTACCGGGTCCTACTATTTTATACACCCTCGGCACGCTCTCTGTTCCGTACGCAAGTGCCGCAACGGCTTGTGCTCCGCCAATCTTGAATACTCTGTCAACTCCCGCGATTTTCGCCGCTGCAAGTATCGCAGCAGGTACCTTTCCGTCTTTCCCCGGTGGTGTTGTCATTACTATCTCTTCACATCCCGCTATCTTTGCGGGAATGCTGTCCATAAGTACTGTCGAGGGATATGCCGCCGTTCCGCCCGGAACGTAAAGTCCGACCTTTTCTATCGGTATTATACGCTGTCCCACGGTAGCTCCGTCTTTATTGGTAATACTGTAATCTTCCCTCTTCTGCTTTTCGTGAAATGCTCTGATATTCTCTGCCGCAGCGCTCAGTATTCTCAAAAACTCCTTCTCCGTCGCCGCCATAGCTTCCTCAAACTCGCTCTCGGTTACCTCTAAGCTGCTCAGCTTTGCTCCGTCAAATTTCTCACAGTATTTATAAAGCGCCGCATCTCCGTTTTCGCGGACATCAGCTATTATTCCTTCAACTATTCCCGAAACGTCCGTCTTCGGAGCCATTCGGGAAAATATCTCTTCCCTCTCTATCTCTCCATACTTATATATCTTTATCATTTTCTCGCCTCCACGCACTCCCTGAGCCCTTTAACTACCTTGCCTATCGCTTCATTCTTAAACTGATACGATGCTCGGTTGGATATCAGTCGCGCACTTATCGGTATTATCCTCTCAAGCGGCTTTAAATTGTTCTCTCTGAGTGTGGTTCCCGTTTCAACGATGTCAACTATTACATCAGACAAGTTAAGCAGCGGTGCCAGTTCTATCGAGCCGTTTAACTTTATTATATCAATATCCCTTCCGCGCTTTCTGTAATAGTCGGTTGCTATATTCGTAAACTTAGTAGCTACCCTCAAGGTATTCTCTGTGTTATCTCTGAACCCCTCTTTGCCCGCTACCGCCATATAGCATTTGCCGACGTTAAGGTCAAGCAGCTCAAATACCTCCGGCTTGTACTCAAGCAAAATATCCTTTCCCACTACTCCTATATCTGCGGCTCCGCGCTCTACGTATATCGCTACGTCAGACGGCTTTACCCAGAAAAAGCAGACTCCCGCCTCTTTATTCTCAAATATAAGCTTCCTCGTATCCTCAAGTATTTCAGGACAGTCAAATCCCGCCTCTGCAAACATCTTATATATCTTTTCTCCAAGCCTTCCCTTCGGTAAAGCTATCTGAAGCATCTCACTCATTAACTCTTCTCCTATCACTGTTATTCGCCGAATACCTCTTTTTCACGGCTCACAAGCTTTTCAGGCTCCGACTTCTGTACCGACACGCTCTTTCCTTGCGCTACCAGCTCCGCAGCCCTCTTCCGTACCGCCTTTATATCATCCTCTGCTCTATACAAAAGCAAAACGTCTACATCGTAGCTATTCTTCTCCTTTAATCTTTCAAGAAGATCAAGATAAACCGCAAAGCCTATTCCGCCTGCCTTTTTACCCATCTTCTCCATCAGCTTATCGTACTGTCCGCCGCTCAATACTACACTCGGAGCTCCCTCGATAAAGCCTTGGAATACGATTCCGTTGTAATAGTTCATATCGTTTATAAGAGAAAGGTCCGCTCTGACCGTCGCTTTCGTCACTGTCTGTACCTGCTCCGACACAAGCTCCAAAAGCTCAAGCGCATCAAGTATCTTTCTGTTATCGGTAAGCTCCCTTATCTTCGACGATACCTCTCTTGCCGTACCGTACGCTTCCGTAAGCGCCTTAAGCAGTTCTTTCGTTACCGATTGTGCTCCGCACCTTTCGCATATCTCATCTATTCCGTGCGCGTTCTTCTCTCCTATACACTTCAGAAGGTCACGTCTGGCACTCTCGGACTTTATTCCGAAAAGTATCTCAGATACAACTCCCAAATGTGATATATTAAGCACACTCTTCTCAGATATCCCCTCTAAGCTGAGTGCCGCAAGTCCGACAACTTCACACAGATTATATCCGTCGATATCCCCAAGACACTCAAGTCCCGTCTGCATTATCTCTTTATATCCGCTGGTCTTCTCCGATATCCTGTATACGTTCTCGTTGTAATATACTCGCTCTACTCCCGCCGCTTCTCTGTAATTCTTCACTATCGACAGCGTTACGTCGGGCTTCAGCGCCATCAGCTTTCCGTTGGTATCGTTAAAGGTTATTACTCCGTCAGATACAAGAAAATCCTTGTTCTGACTGTATAAATCATATTCCTCAAACTTACTCATCTTAAAGCAAGAGTAACCGTACTTTCTATACAGTCCTCTCAGCTTGAATATTACGTCTTCTTCACTCTTTAATATGCTGTAATCTATCTGCATTACCTCAACCTCTTCTTCTGTTTTTTCGCAATTTATCAATATTTTT
>CAJGEB010000113.1 GCA_904502045.1 uncultured Oscillospiraceae bacterium | reverse complement strand
GTCGAAGAGGAAATTTTTAGCACTTACGATAAGGTTTTTATCATTTTTGAAAGTAACCATATTTTGTGCGTTATCGACGGAAGTCCAAATGATTTCGCTGATTTCTTTTTCCTGACGGTGAGCCTCCTGATTGGGATCTGATGCTCCGAGGAAATAAACGACTAATTTTTTGACATTTGGTTTTGGGTAATATTCAACGGTTTCTCTGAAGCCGTCGAGAAGTGAGATATCAAGACCGGTTTCTTCACGGACTTCTCTCAAAGCGGTCTGGATCTCATTTTCGCCGGGTTCGACGTGACCTTTGGGGAAGGACCAATGTCCGCCGGCGCGATGTCTAAGCAGCAGGAGCTCGACGATATCGTTTTTGACACGATAGACGAGAGCGCCGCATGATTTTTCGCGCTTCATAAAAGGCAAGACCTCCAATAGAGTAAGATTGAGCAGTAACACTTACTGCACGCTATAAATAATATAATAGCACTAAAAGGAGTAAAACGGAAGAGGAAAATGAAAAATTTACATAAAAACTTTAATATTAGGGAAAATAGAGGGATAAAAAGAAAAAAAGGAGTAAAAAAATTGGAAAAAAACTAAAAAAGACTTGATAAAAGGGAGCATAGAAGATAAAATATACTGGTAAAAAAATTTTATGTTGGGTAATTAAATGGAGTAAAAAAGATTGACAAAGTCATCTTGAAGATATATTATAAGAAAACTGACATAAAATAAAAATCAAGTAGGAGGATATTTATGGTATTCGAAAAAGTCAGAGAAATATTGTGCGATCAGTTGGATCTTGAAGAGGAGAAGGTAACGATGTCGTCGAGCATCCTTGAGGATCTGGGAGCTGATTCGTTAGATGTAGTAGATTTGGTAATGTCTTTAGAGGAAGAGTTTGATTCCGAGATACCTGATGAAGACGTAGAGAAGTTCAAGACGGTAGGGGACATTGTAAAATATATAGAGAGTGTAATCTGAACGAAAATAAAGAGAATGGATCGGGCGGGTTAGGACCTGCCCGAATTTTCGTAAGGAACGGAGAGAAAAGAAATGGCAGATAATAAAAAGATGGTAGAAGAAATAACCTCTATGGAGGAAGACTTTGCGAAATGGTATACGGATATAGTAAAGAAAGCTGAGCTTATAGAGTATACCAGCGTAAAGGGATGTATGGTAATACGTCCGTACGGATATGCGATATGGGAGAACATACAGAGGATACTTGACGGAAAGTTTAAGGCTACGGGTCATGAGAATGTATGTATGCCTATGTTTATACCTGAGAGTCTGCTTCAGAAGGAGAAGGATCACGTAAAGGGATTTGCACCTGAAGTAGCGTGGGTAACCCACGGCGGAGACGAAAAGCTTGAGGACAGACTTTGCGTAAGACCGACCTCTGAAACGTTATTCTGCGAGCATTACGCAAATATAATACAATCTTATAGGGATCTGCCTAAGCTTTACAACCAGTGGGTAAGTGTCGTAAGATGGGAGAAAACGACTCGTCCGTTTTTGCGTTCGAGGGAGTTTTTGTGGCAGGAAGGACATACCATTCACGCAACGGCGCAGGAAGCGATAGAAGAAACGGAGAGAATGCTTAACGTATATGCAGATTTCTGCGAAGAGAGCCTTGCGATGCCGGTAGTAAAAGGACGCAAGACAGACAGCGATAAGTTTGCGGGAGCGGAAGCTACTTATGCGATAGAAGCGCTGATGCACGACGGAAAGGCGCTTCAGGCAGGAACCTCTCACTATTTCGGAGACGGATTTGCAAGAGCGTTTGGAATACAGTACAACAGCAAGGAGAATAAGCTTGAGTATCCGTTCCAGACATCGTGGGGAGTAACGACACGCCTTATCGGAGCAGTAATAATGGCGCACGGCGACAATAACGGACTTGCATTACCGCCTGATATAGCACCGATACAGATAGTGGTAATACCGATAGCCCAGCATAAAGAGGGCGTACTTGAAAAATGTCGTGAAGTAGCAGAAAAGCTCGGCAGCAAGTACAGAGTAAAGTTAGACGATAGTGATAATTCAGCGGGTTGGAAGTTCTCTGAGTACGAGATGAAGGGAATACCGCTGAGAATAGAGATAGGACCCAAGGATATCGAAGCAGGAAATTGTGTAATGGTAACCCGTCACAACCGCGAGAAGAGCGTAGTATCTCTTGACGAGGTCGTGGAGCTTGCGGGCGAGAAGCTTAAGGCTGTGCGCGACGGATTATACAATAAAGCGCTGGAAAATATGGAAAACAGGACTTATAAATGCTTGGATATGGAAGAGATAAAGAAGACTCTTGCGGAAAAGGGAGACGGCTTTATCAAGACTATGTGGTGCGGAGACGAAGCTTGCGAGGACAAGGTGAAGGAAGAAACCGGAGTCGCATCGCGCTGCATACCCTTTGAGCAGGAGCAAATTTCCGATAAATGCGTATGTTGCGGAAAGCCCGCGAAGTACACGCTTTATTGGGGAAGAGCATATTAATTTGATGAAAAATAAAACCGCTGTCTTACTCTTAACGGGTAAAACGGCGGTTTTGTTTTGGAAAGAACTATTTATTTACGACATTAATGGGGGAACCGTCTAAAAACGCTTTGACATTATCGGTAACGACGTCGAGGAGTCTTTGGCGGGACTCAATCGAAGCCCAAGCGACGTGCGGAGTAATAATGATATTTTTGGCTGAGAGGAGCGGATTATCCGGAACAATAGGTTCCTTTGAAACAACATCAACACAAGCAAAAGCGAGTTTACCCGAGTTAAGAGCGTCTGCAAGGTCTTGTTCGTTCACAAGCGGACCTCTTGCAGTATTGATGAGAACGGAGCCGTCCTTCATCTTTGAAATGGACTCCTTATTTATCATCTCGCGGTTCGTGTCGGTAAGCGGACAGTGAAGTGAAATAAAATCCGATTCAGCCAAAAGGGTATCGAGAGAAACGAAGCTGAGAGATTCGGAGGCATACTCTTGTTTGGGAGTCCTCGTATACACAAGCACACGCATACCGAAAGCAAGAGCAATATTTGCAACGGACCTACCGATACTGCCGAAGCCGACGATACCCAAGGTTTTTCCCGCAAGCTCAAGGATAGGAGCTTTAAAATAGCAAAAGTCAGGGGAATTGACCCACTCTCCGCTTAAGACGCTGTCGGAATATAAGCTTACCCTGTTACACACTTCAAGCAGCAAAGCAAAAACGTGCTGAACGACGCAAGAGGTACTGTAAGCGGGAGCGTTGCAGACTACTATTCCGCGTTCCTTAGCTTTTTCGAGGTCAACAACATTATAACCCGTCGCAATAACGCCTATATATTTTAAATTAGGCAGAGAGTCGATAATTTTGGCTGTGAGAGGAGTTTTGTTGGTGAGGATGATATCAGCCTCGTATGCGCGTTTAACGATTAGAGGGGCATCTTTTTCGGAGTATGAGGTACGGTCGTAGACGGTAAGGTTGCCGAGTGAGGAAAGCTTACTCCAAGAGAGGTCGCCGGGATTTGCGGTAAATCCGTCGAGAACAACGATATTCATATAGAAATCTCCTTTAATAAATTAAAGCGCCGGTCAGAGCTATTCAAAGACCGGCGCAAAAAGTTAAAAGACAGATGGATACTACTTAATTTTTCTGCATTCGAGATAAAATCTCTT
>CAJGEB010000112.1 GCA_904502045.1 uncultured Oscillospiraceae bacterium | reverse complement strand
TCCCACGCTGTTCAAGTTTACTGCTGTTCCGTTAACGGTAGCTTTTACCGTTGCTCCGTACGGCGCAGTACAAGAAAGTACTATATTTCCCCCCGCCCATATTCCTTGGTCATACTGCGGGAACATACTTCCGCTCTTTATTTCATTTATTACGGAACTCTGAGATGATGACTTTCTTTTTATCGTTACGGTTATTGTTTCGTCACCTTGTTTTATTTCGTATTTGTTAGTCCCCTCTTCAACATCAACCATTATTCCGAAGGTTCCTCTATCCCCTAAACGCTCAACCTCTTCACCTTCAAAATAAAGGGGCTTGTCCGGAGCAGAGGTTCCCATTATAACGTATCTCGAACCGCTCCAAGACACCGTATTATTTGTGTAGGGACGGGTTATTGCAAACTCCTGAGGAATATACAGCTTCTCTTCAAGCGTACCGTCAAACGCCTCTTCTCTCTGAGCTTTCATCTGCACAGCAATTCCGCCCGCATCATATAAAAGCTCGGTATATCCGCTTTCAACAACTTCAAAAATTCCCTCTAAGCGCGATACATATCTTTTCATTCCGAGCTCATCCGTACTGTTTGCTGCATTATTCACACCGACAGGAGCTCCCGTGTTCTCGCACGAAAGTCTGCTTACCATCTCAACGCCGTTTATATCACAGGCTGATTTGAAAAATTCGACAGCTGCTCTGTAATCATTACCGCCGTATGCCGAAAGCTCATTTTTCAGCACGATAAAATCAAGATTACCGCTGTTTATCGCCGCTTCACTTTGGTCGTATCTTCTGTACTCGCCGCTCCAGGAGTCATTTGTAACTTCAATTTCCATTCCGAGCTTAATTTCAGAGCCTTCCGACTTAATGTTCTCTTTTATTTCAGATAAAATTTCTCCGAGAGCTTCTTCCACAGCTCTTCCGCATTTTGCAGAAAGCTCCTCGTTTAATCCAAATCCCGAAAGTAAAACACCGTCTATATCGTATCTTATCGAAATTTCCTCAAATATTCTCACCAAATACTCTTTTACTTCATCAATCGTAGGATTATAATACGACTTTCCCCCTGCTTCCGTTTCGAAGTATTCACTGTTTTTAGACGCAAACGTCCTTATTTCATCCGTTATTTCTCCGATATATAACGGATCCACAACCGCTATTAAAGATATTCCTTTTTCTCTGCACAGTGACGACAATACTTTTAACGGATTTAATCCGCTCTCTTCCGCAAGCGCTTTATTCATAGGCAAAAGAGTGGATTTATAATTAGCCTGTGATAAATTTACCGCCTCGAAATATATCGTATCGTATCCGTATTTTTCCGCAAATTCCACCATTTTACCCAGCTGTTCTTCTGCACTTAATGTTACAAATTCATTTTTAAGCGGAAACTCCCCTTGAGAAATGCCCTCTATATATATTCCCGCACCTGAAGAAAGCGCGGTATCTTCTTGCGATATCTCTTCCTCGCTTTCTGCATATACATCGAAAAATCCCGCCGTCATAAGCAGCAACATCGCAAAAATTAAAGCTAATGTATTTATATGTTTTTTCATATACTTCTCCAAATTATAACTCAAAATTTTCATCTTCCGAATCAGGTAATACAAGCAGTCGTTTCGGTTCCCGCTTCAATGGGTCATATTTGAATTTTCGGCAGCTGTAATCCAGAGATACCGCTCCTTTTTTAAGACACAGTATCGTTTTTCCGTCCATAGACCTGTTACCGTAAGTACAATATGCACACGCCGGTTCCATCTTCTTATTAAACATCTCTTTCATATTCTTCACTGCCTTATTTTAAAGTTACTTTAATTATAACAGATTTCTGCTCAAATTACATTATATTTTTTATTTTTATTTTCAGATAACGATAATAAAAATACCGATGCCGTTATCAAAAGCGCTATACTCACGTAAATTGACTCGGAATTTAATTTTACGGGGTAGTTTCCTGCTCCGAAATTTCCCGCACTTACTATTTCGGGAAATATTTTTGTAAATATAAAAAATACAAAAGACGTCAATAATCCGTGAAAAATTCTTGATATAAAAAACGGCTTCATTGATACCCTTACCCCAATATCAGAAAACTGTTCGCTTATCTGAAAAATTACCGAGATTCCGCTGAAGGACAGTAAAAACGCGGCCGTTAGACTCGATGCGCTGATTGAACAGCCTGCGGTAACTTCAAGTATTCCGCAAAGTAACCCTTTTATATCCCTTATATCAGCGGTCGGAATTATTTTTCCTATCAGTCCTGCAGCAAAATCAAGCACTCCGCTTTGAAGCGCATACTCATTTACTGCTCCAAAAAACACGATAAATCCGCACATTTTCAGCATTGCTTCAACAGCCGTTGCAGTAGAGCGCACAAACGCCGTTGAGTACGGTGTGTTTTCAGGTATCGGTGGCATTTGTGCAAAATTCCTTTTCTCTGTAAATGATAACGCAAATCCAATGAGCAGCGCCGATATTATTTGGGACACGTATAACATTACGCCCGTTTTTAAGCTACCGTACATACCGATTCCTACCGCTCCGATTATGAAGGAGGGTCCCGCATTAACACAGTAACACAGCATTCTTTTTGCTGCTCTTGCACTCAATTTCCCGCTCTTTACCGCACCTGCTATACTCTTTGAGGCTGACGGATATCCTCCTATAAAACTCATTAGCACCGCCGCTCCCGCTTGAGCGGGAAGATTAAACACATATTTTATAACAGGCTTGAGGAGCTTTGCAAAAATTTGAGAAAGTCCGCTCGAACATATAAACTGCGAAAGTATCATAAACAAAAACAAAGAAGGAATTACCGAATCAGCACATACCGCAAGTCCTTTTTTTACCCCTTGCACAAATATCTCGCTTTCCGCTATAAACAATATTCCCGCAACAATACTCCCTGCAAAACATACAATTTTTATCGCCCGTTTCATACCTCTTTCCTTCCCTGCATCTTTAATAATTCATTCTAATAATATGGGTATATTCAACTTTTTACGCATAGAATTTATTATCGTTTTATTAGGAGGCTTTATTAATGAAAAATATTAAAAGGAAAAAAAACTGTATGAAAAAAATTCCCGAAATATCTCCCGCCGTACGCTCCGGCATACCGAGAATCGAACTTTCGGGTAATCTTGAGGCTGTAATAGACGGATGCTTCGGTATATTAGAGTATAATGCGGAAAAAATCGTCCTCGATTCCGGAAAATATGCTCTCTCTTTTTTCGGCTCCTCTCTATATCTCAAATTTTTGACCGGTTCCGATGCAATTATTGCCGGAAAAATAAACTCCATAGAATTCGCTGACAAAAAAGGAGATTAAAATATGTCGTTTGTCTATTTGTTCAGATACATAAAGGGGTATCTTTGCTTCTGCGCAGAGGGAGTTTTTATCGAAAAATTCCTCAATCATTTAATAAAAAACAACATCCCGTTTTGGAATATCTCACGAACTGATATTTCTGTTTCGGCTTACATTCCTCTTAATAAATACAGAGCTGTTGAGCAAATTTCTCAAAAATGCGGTATGAAAATCTCTGTCCGCGAAAAATTCGGACTCCCTTTTATTATCGAGCGATATAAAAAAAGACTCGGTTTACTGATAGGTATTGTCATTTTTTGCTCAACTCTTTTCGTTCTGAATTTTTTTGTTTGGG
>CAJGEB010000111.1 GCA_904502045.1 uncultured Oscillospiraceae bacterium | reverse complement strand
TCAAATATACATTTCCGGAATACTTTTTATCACTATATCTGTTTTGACCTTTGGTGGTAAAATAAAAATATTCCCCTTCATTTTTATCATAAAAATCCTGAATATTATCGTAGTACTGAATATTTAACAGATGCCAATAATCAAGTCCCGCTCTTTTTAATTTTTTATCATCTATAGTAAACCCGAACGGTCTTATCATATGTAACCTGCATCCCGTTGCTGCACACGTACGAGCAATATTCCCGCTGTTTTGCGGTATTTGAGGCTCCAACAATACTATATTAAGTTTATTTTCCGACAACATTAAGTCCCCTCTTACCATTAAATCTATTTAAAATTGTACCACAACTAAACCTTTTTTACAATACAATCTCCCCTGCTTATAAAATTTAATTTATGAATATTTTTTTCCCATCAACAGATAATAACATCGTTACTAAATAAAAAACCACCCGTAAGGATGGTTTTTAAAAGGAGATTTTTATGGCTAAGATACGAACTTTTGAAAGTATTTACGATAAAAATAAGAAAAAGCTAATAATCAGATTTTCGGTTAAAAACGATAAAACCACGATATTAAGCTTTAACTTCGGCAAAAAGAATACAAATTCCGTTCCGAAGGTTATTCCTGTTAATAAAGATAAGTTAGTTTAAATACTCATCAAATTTTATTGCTTTATTTAAAACAGTATAAAGCACAAGCGCAAATGCTGCATTTAAAAATGCTTTTATCAGATTAAAAGGTATAAATACAGGTAACATAAGTCCCATTACCATATCTCGCGAAACGCCCATAAATACAGGTGTAAGAATCATATTCCAGAGTATCATAAATACAGTCATTGTAGCAGCTCCGGTTCCCATTGCAACTACAGAGCGCTTAAATGTTTTCTTTCTGCTGTAAATAAGTCCTGCCGCAACAACAAAGCTTCCGGTAGCAAAATAATGCATTACTATTCCCACCACTCCGCTTCTTGCACTTACGGTGAGTCCTTGTATTACCGATACTGCCGCGGTCATTATCATCCCGTACCATGGTCCGAAAAGCATCGTTCCTATAAATATGGGAATATCTGCGGGATCATACTCCAAAAAATCGTATGAAGGAAATATCGGAAGTCTTATGAAGTATACCAATATTATTGCTACCGCAGAAAGCATAGCCATTACCGTTAATCTTTTTATTGCTCTGTTTCTTTTTATCATTGTTTTTTACTCCTCTTGATATAAAATAAAAAGCTCCCCCAAAAATCTCGGGGGAACTTTCATTTTCGGCTAAATTACATACCAAAAATATTGTTTCTTCCATCCGGACTATACCGTCGGTACCGGAATCTAACCGGTTCATGTCCTTTTCGGACTCGCGGACTCGCAGTTTAAAGATATCACTCAAAACTTTTTACCGCCGGTGAGGAATTACACCCCGCCCTGAAACATATTTTTATCAAATATTTAATTTTAAAACCAATTATACGCGCTCCATGTATTCGCCGGTACGAGTATCAACTCTGATATTATCGCCCTCATTGATGAAAAGCGGTACTCTGATCTCTACTCCGGTTTCCAAAGTAGCGGGTTTTAATGTATTGGTAGCAGTATCGCCCTTGAATCCGGGATCGGTCTTTACTACCTGAAGCTCCATAAAGTTGGGAGCCTCTACTCCGAATACGTTTCCTTTGTAAGAAAGAACCTTAACATCGGTATTCTCTTTTACAAACTTGAAGCTATCAGTCAATACCGACGCATTTATCGGTATATTCTCATAGGTTTCGTTATCCATAAAGTAATACAGCTCTCCGTCATTGTAAAGATACTGCATATCTTTTCTCTCAATATATGCTGTCGGGAACTTTTCAGTCGGGTTAAAAGTTCTCTCAACAACTGCTCCGCTTATAACGTTTCTTATCTTAGTTCTTACAAACGCAGCTCCCTTTCCGGGCTTAACATGCTGGAATTCGATAATCTGGAATACATTTCCATCCATATCAAAAGTTATTCCGTTTCTAAAATCTCCGGCGCTTATCATAATACAACCTCCGTTTTATTAGTCCGTATATATTTTATATCATTACGCCATATATTGCAAGACAAATTTTAAAGAATTATAAGATTTTTTTCACTATTGGTAATATCTATACATCCATTGTCGGTTATATACACGACATCTTCTATTCTGCAACCGAATTTTCCTTCGATATATATTCCCGGTTCCACCGATATTACCATTCCGCTTTGCGCAATATCGCTGCATATGGTATTAAATGCCGGCGTTTCGTGAATGTCAAGACCAAGACAGTGTCCGAGTCCGTGTCCGAAGCATCCCTCGTAGCCCGCGTTATTAATAATATCGCGAGCGACCTTGTCGATATCTTTGCAGACTACTCCCGCTTTAATTTCAGATATTGCCCTAACTTGAGCTTCAAGCACGGTATTATAAACCTTTTCCTGCTCTTCACTTATTTCTCCCACAGCAACCGTGCGCGTCATATCAGAACGATATCCGTCTACGCTGGCTCCGTAGTCCATAGTTACAAAATCCCCTCGTTCAATTATTTTTTCAGAGGGAACCCCGTGAGGCATCGAACTCCTTTTTCCGCTTACTACAATAAAATCAAACGCGGCTCCTGCTCCTTTTTTACGAACGAAAAACTCAAGCTCCAGCGCTATCTCAAGCTCGCTCTTTCCCGGCTTTATTACATTTAAGATATGTTCAAAGGATTCATCGGTAAGCGCCTGTGCCTGTTTCATTATTTCAAGCTCCGCTTTGCTTTTTATCTTACGAAGATCAAGTATTGCACTGTTCAATTCCTTGTCAGTAGTTACATTTATCGGAGAAAGTGCGCTTTTTAACGCAAAATATCCCTCTATGGTCAAATATCCGCTCTCTATTGCTACATTTTTGACTCCGTTTGAAGTAAAAAACTCCTTTATCTGTGAATAGAGCTTTTCCTGCAGTACTATTTCGCAGCCTTTTATCGTATTCTTAGCCGCTTCTATATATCTGAAGTCTATTATAAACACAGCCTTTTCGCGAGTAATGAGCAGCGTTCCCGCACTTGAGTTAAATCCTGTAAAATAACGCCGATTTACTCCCGACATTATTATTGCTCCGTCTACTCCTTCAGGCATATTGTTTTGCAAAGCAACTATTCTTTCCGTCATACTTTTACCTCGCTACTTTATAAATTTATAATATATTTCCTTCATTTTAGCTGCATCCTCAGCCTGAGTACCGGCTGATTCACAAATAAATATCGGAGAACAATTCTTTTTCGCCGTAAGCTCAGCTACATATTCAAAGCTCGGACCGTATATTTCATCCTCAAAGGTAAGATGTCTTTTTTCTCCGCCGTCTGTATACTCTATCTTTGAAAAATGAGAATGGAACCTTTTTAATCTATCAATTCCGAGTTTATTTTCAATATAATTAAATATATATTCAAAATCGGAATAATCTTTTAAAGCACCTAAGCTACGGGCGTTCAAATGTCCGAAATCGATGCAAGGAATGAGTCTTTCATCGATCAAGCACAGCTCTATTACTTCTTCAAGAGTACCAAGCTGATTTATCTTTCCCATTGTTTCGGGACAAATAAAAATATCTCCGTAACCGTGTTCATCCATCGCGCCTACAGCTTTACGCATCGTTGATTTGGCAAACTCCAGAGCTTCTTCTCTCGTTATCTTTGCACAGGAGCCCGTATGTACTACAAT
>CAJGEB010000110.1 GCA_904502045.1 uncultured Oscillospiraceae bacterium | reverse complement strand
TATCGGGAGTGGCAAAAGCGATAATCTCAGTGCCGCCCGCAGCCATAGCGGAAACGCCCCAAACGGCAAAAGTCTGAGGCTCGGAACCAACGTTCTGAATGACGTGGGTAATAGTAAGCGCGGGGGAGTTCTCGTCGAGCTCTATGCGCATGGATTTTTTAAGTCCGGCGTGAGGAGCAGCGGTAGAAGTAAAGACGGCGGAGTTACCTTCGCGTATAAAAGAAACGGGAACGTCGTCGGGAGTATATGTAATTTCCAAAATTTCGGGAGCACTCCAAAGTCTGTGGCCTGCAAAAAGCTGCCAAACGGAGTTTTCACCGTAAACTTTTTTATACTCCTCGGTAGAAACGTTTTGCTTACGCTCAACGTCGCAGAAGAAGATATTTTCTCCGTCCTTGAGGGAGTAGTGTACGATTCGGGGTCCAAGCTCAATCGAAACCAAAAGGGTAGCAAAATCGTTTTCGATTTTTACGCATTTACCGTAATTTTTATAATCCACATAAGAAAACTGAAGCATTAGCTTTATCAAACCTTTCGTTTACAGATTCTAATATTATACCATAAATATTTTTTAAGTAAAGAAAAAAACCGGTATAATCATAATTTATGACTATACCGGTTAAATAAATGCGGGAACGGAGTGCTGAGAGGAGCTTTAGCTTCTGTTGAATTGGTTTATCGGTGCTTGAAACAAGATAAATAGCCTTACAGTGAGAATTTCCGAACGATTTCTCTGATACTGTTTTTGAGTTCGGCAAGCTCAAGAGCGGTGTTTTCATAAAGGGTTTTGTAGTCTGTGGCGCTGTCGTTAAGCTCGTCGAGATATTTTTTAACTTTTTCTTTGAACTTGTCCCAATGAGGAAGGATATAGGCGGGACAGTATTTGTTGACGGAGGAAAAGGCGTTATGGGTGTAAAGGCGGTCAAGGGAAAGTCGGTGGCGGTGGAGTAAAACGGCGGCAAGTAACGCACCGTTATTTTCAGCTGCGATATCTTTTTCATCGCCTGAGCCGTCCATAATAATTTCGACAGCAATCGTTTCTCCGTTACCGTGACCGTCGTTACCGTCACCTGAGTGCCAGCCGACTTCGTTTTCCCTAAGGTTTTGCCACGCGCAAATATCATCGACGTAATAATGGACTCTCACGCTGCCCATATTGCAGTTGGGATAGGTCGCGCGGGTGTACTGCTCCGCCTGGGTAGTTTTAGAGGAGATAGAAACTCTGTCGGTGTTGTGGATGGTAACGCCCTTTACCTCACCGGTTCCGCCCGACAAAAGAAGGTTAGCCTTGTACTGCTCTCCTTTTTTGAAATCGCCGTAATTTTTATTCCATACCGCGCTGTCGGGAATAATTTTTTCGTTAATGGTAAGTCCGTGTTCGATGCGCACAGCATCGGGAGTTAAAACAGCCATATTATTTCTCCTTTTCGGTAATAACTTTTTTAATAGCATTAAAGCCGCCGTTAGCAGCAAGGGAAACTATTGCAGCGTTAAAAAAGATTAAGACGGAGGAGCGAAGGTCGAGTCCGGAAACAAAAAGTGTAGCAGGAAACAGGACTAAAAGAGAAAGGAAATAGCTCAGGAGCTGAGTGGGGATTTTCTTGATAAAGGGAATATTTTTGGTGAGCTGAGTAAGTGCCCCTACCATAGTAAGAGCACCCGCGTAGGTAGCGAGAATATCCCAATTTAAAAAATCATTCATAAAGTCCCTCCTTAAATATTTTCATTTTTGATAAGCTGTTTGCGCTCGAAGGCTCGGAACTTTGAAATAGCCTTTTGATAGCGTTCGAGCGCCTCCTCCATTTCGCCGTTTGGAGTACCGCGTTTTACAGCCATAGCAACGGCAAAGGAAAGCTGTGCGGTGGCTACTTCAAGATCGAGCCTGAGAAGATCGCTTTCGATTTGGGACTGCTCCAAAGCCGAGCGGTCAACATCGGTGCGTTTTTGCCTGCGTTCCCAATAAAATAAAACAAGACCGACCAAGATTCCGGGAGCTATTGCTCCGATAATGCTTTCGATCATACGGAATACCCTCCTTCAGAATAGGTAATAAAGCAGATGGGGTTTAATAAAAAGTGCATGACAAAATGAAGTATAATCATTTGTTGCTTGAAAGGAGTGCCGCGAGAGCTTTTTCGATATAGGTGCTTTGAGCAATAATTACGATGAAGCGGTCCTCGGTGACGGGGGCAGAATCGGGAGTCTCCTCGGAGATTACCGTCGGCTCAAGAGCAAGCTTTATCCTTACGGTATAGTCCTCGTACAGATATTTTCCGTCTATTACGATGGCGCGGAGCTTAGCCGGATCGGAAAAGGTAGTGCGGAGAGATTCAAAGGAAACGGTATTGGGATCAAAAACTATTTCGAGGGAATCTCTGTTTGCGTTTTGGTAAAAGCGTTTGGAAGCGTTGATCTGAAGTGCGGTGAGGGAAGTATTGTCGGCAAAGTTTAAAGTCATAGAAAAAATCCTTTCTTTAGTTAAAATTGGAGTGAAAAGTATCCGTCGGTAAGGGATTCGGATACAGCGGTATCGGAGGGGAGCCAAAAAGCGTAGCGAAAATAAAAGGTAGAGAGGTTAGTGTTGAAATCGCAGATACCGTCAGAGGAAACGGTAAGGGGCCTTAAGCGCTTTCTGGAACTTGAATCGGTATAATATCCGATAGTTCTTGTGAAATAGGGTTTAGCATTTGCGGCCGCGGTTGATACTGCATCGGAAGAGAAGTTTGAAGAAATTCCGGAGAAGAAGCAATCTGAAAAATCGGTACTTTTTCCGAGCTCTGCAGCAGAAAGCGGGAAAACAGAGACGTTGTAGAGCTGGTAGTTAAAAGAGAAGGAGTCGTTTGCGGAATCATATTTTACGGTATTTGAACGGGTATAATAGTTAGGGGAAAGGGCACTAACAAGTTGAGAAGAGTGGTTTTGCTTGAAGAAGGTTACGGTAGAAGGGATAAGGGACTGATGATAGTAAGAGTCGTCGTATGCGGAAGCGTACACGGTTTTTATAGACTCGGAAAGCGCGGTCGTACTCGTGTATTCCGTGAAGAGCAGCGAGTGTCCGGGACGAACGTTTTGAGTCAGCAAAATGAACTTGTTTATATTAGGCTCCCTTGAATTGGAGTGATAAGGGTCTAATATTTTTGTTCCGGCGGGAAGATCGGCAAGGGTGCGCTTACCTGAGAAGATCTCGCGGTTAACTCCCGAAACACCGGCGAAAGCAGAAAAGATCTCTCTGTTTACTCCGTTTATTCCGCAATTCAGCCTTCTTATTTCAGATTGTGTACCGTTTAAGCTTGTTAAAAGAGACATATTATCCTCCTTTACGAATATATCGCGACAATTGAGCCGTTGGGAATTGAATCGGGAACCGAATCCATCAAAGCTATGTTACGAGCCTGAGAAACGGAATAACTTGAGTCGTTTAAAGCGAAAAGAGGAGCGGACATCGTTTGAGTGGCGTCCGAAAACATAAGCTTGGGATTGGAAATAACGGCTTTATCTTCCTCGGTAAGATGGATGGAGGAGTTTGAGGTATGCTCGTTGAGGGCGGCAGCAAAAGCGGCGATATCGTTTTCGTCAATAGCATTTTTCAGCGCGGAGAACCAAGAGTCGAATTCCGATTGATACTGAGCAAAAAGGCCGGTAGTATCAATTTGAGAGATAACACCCGAAACGAAGCCGCAGTAGGCTGAGTTGGGGCGCAGGTCGGTAATATTGAGCTGGGATACGGCGGTAACGGCAGCTTCGACGGTT
>CAJGEB010000109.1 GCA_904502045.1 uncultured Oscillospiraceae bacterium | reverse complement strand
TATTCCCGCAAGCTTCGATACCTCTATTCCGTAACTGTCATCTACTCCGCCCGGAACTATCTTACGCAAAAATACTATGTCATCTCCGCGCTTTCTTACCGCTATATTGTAATTCTTTATATTGTCAAAATCCGCCTCAAGCTCACTCAGCTGATGATAATGCGTTGCAAACAGCGTTTTGGCTCCGCTCTTCTTTCTGTCCGCTATATGCTCTATCACCGCACGCGCTATACTCATTCCGTCAAAGGTTGAGGTTCCCCTGCCTATCTCGTCAAGTATAAGAAGACTCCTCTTGGTCGAATTCTTCAGTATATTCGCTACCTCGTTCATCTCTACCATAAAGGTCGATTGTCCCGAGGCAAGATCGTCAGAGGCTCCGACTCTCGTGTATATTCCGTCAACAACTCCGATCCTTGCGTACGACGCCGGCACAAAGCTACCTATCTGCGCCATCAGCGTTATCAGCGCCACCTGCCTCATATATGTCGATTTTCCCGCCATATTGGGTCCCGTGATTATCGCTATCTGATTACCTGCACAGTCAAGCTCCACGTCGTTCGAAACAAACGGAGCTCCGTTCATCAGCTCCTCTACAACGGGGTGCCTTCCGTCCTTTATTATCAGCTTGTCCGATTCGTCCACAACAGGACAAACATACCCGTTCTCCATCGCTATCACCGCAAACGATCTGTATACGTCAAGCTGCGCTATATTATTCGCCGTGTTCTGTATCCTTCCCAATTGGTCGGATATGTACTTTCTCACTCCCTCAAATAATCTCTGCTCAAGGGCAACGCTCTTCTCCGCAGCGGAAAGTATCTTCTCCTCAAGTTCTTTAAGCTCGGGAGTTATATATCTCTCGCAATTAGCAAGTGTCTGCTTTCTTATGTAGTAATCCGGCGCCATATCCTGATACGATTTCGTTATCTCTATATAGTAGCCGAAAACACGGTTGTAGCCTATCTTAAGTCCCTTAATATCCGTCTTTTCGCGTTCCGCCGCCTCTATTTTTGCTATATATTCCTTGGCGTTCGATACAAGCGCACGCAGCTCGTCAAGCTCCGCGTCGTACCCCGCCCGTATTACTCCGCCGTCCTTCACCGATACCGGCGCTTCCTCATCTATCGCACCGTCTATCAGTGATGCTATATCACTTATATCATCGGTATTTTCACATATTCCTCTCAGAGCGTCGCTCTTGCAAACGCAAAGCAGCTCCTTTATCTTCGGTATTCTTTTCGCCGTCGCCGCAAGAGATAAATATTCCCTCGGATTTGCGTTTCCGTAAACTATCCTCGTGATTATTCTCTCTATATCATATATTCCGCCCAGCTCTTCGCCTACCTGCGCTCTCAAAGCTCCGTTTTCGTAAAGCTCATTTACCGCTCCGAGTCTTCTGCTTATCGCCGCTACGTTTATCAGCGGCAGCTCCATATAGCTCCTGAGCAGTCTTTTTCCCATAGACGTGCTCGTTTTATCTAACGTCCACAGAAGCGAGCCTCTCTTCTCGCGTGTCATCATCGTTTCGGTTATCTCTAAATTACGCTTTGCAGTAAAATCAAGCTCCATATACTGACTTGCATCGTAATACTCTATCTCGTTTATTCGGGAAAGTCCGCTCATCTGCGTTTCGGAAAGATATTTTATCAGTACTCCGAGCGCCTTCTCAACGTACGCCTTACCCTTCTCCTTTATCAATGCGTACTTGTTACCTCTGAACTGCTTCGCTATCATCTCTTCGCAATTTCTCGCGTCGTACGCCGCTTCTTCAATCAAATTCAGCGTTACTCCGCCGCGGTCGCGAAGATATCCGAGCAGCCTTTTACACTCAAGAGTATTCGAATTATACAGCATCTCACTCGGAGAAAATCTCGACAGCTCGTTCAGTATTTCAGAGTCCATATCAAGTTTTGACGAAAACTCGGTAGCCTTTATCGTTCCCGTCGAAACGTCACAAAAACAAAGTCCGGCAGTCTTTGCGCTGACATACACGCTCACGATATAGTTATTGACTCCCTCTTCAAGCATACTGCTCTCGATTACGGTTCCCGGAGTCACAACTCTCACTATCTCGCGGCGTACTACTCCCTTTGCTTCGGCAGGATTCTCCACCTGCTCGCATATCGCTACCTTATACCCCTTCTTGACAAGCTTCGCAACGTAACCCTCACTGCTGTGATGCGGTACTCCGCACATCGGCGCGCGCTCCTCCAAGCCGCAGTCCCTACCCGTAAGGGTAAGCTCCAGCTCCTTCGATGCAAGCTTTGCATCATCAAAAAACATCTCGTAAAAGTCTCCCAAACGATAAAAAACTATGTGGTCCTTGTGCCTGTTTTTTATCTCAAAATACTGCCGCATCATTGGGGATAACGCCACGCCACCGCTTCCTTTCTTCCCTGCCGATTATCTCTTTTTATTTGCAACCCGAGCATCCCGAACAGTTTCCGCCGCAACTCGAAACAGTCGCAGGTGCAGTTTCGGGATCCTCACCCTTTATACTTAAATCTATGATGTTCATTATTCCGCTGAGTGCATTGTCAAGCTCCTTCTTCGCAGCCTGATATCTTACCATATTCTCGTTCGCCATTATCTTCACATAAAGCTCTTTTATCTCAGAATCAAGAACCGCCGCTTTCTCAGACTCACTCTCTTCATTCATAAGTCTGCTGAGTTCAATTCTTTTGAGATTAAATTCCCCAATCATTCCCTGAAGCGCTTCATCCTTGTCATTAGCAGTCTTTGCAGCCACAAATGCCAAATACTTTTCATCGCTCTGTATCGCTTTTCCGAGCTCTCTTGCTTTTGTTACCATATCCATTTTTTGTCATCCTTCTTTATTTTAATTTTATTTTTAAACTATTTTGCCTTCTATCGCCCAGTTAAGAGCTTTCGTCAGCTTTACGTCGGCAAACTCGCCTATCATACCCTCCGGCGCTTTTATTACGACGATATTATTGTACTCATCTCTTCCCGAAACATACCCCTCATTTTTGCCCTTCGAATCTATCAGCACCCGAACGGTACGTCCCAAAAATTCCTCGCGCAGTGAAACTCCTATTCCTTCCTGTACCTCAAGAAGTCTTCTGAACCACTCGCCCTTTTCTTCGTCGCTTACATAGTCGTCGTACTTCGCTGCCGCCGAACCCTCTCTTTTTGAATATATGAAAGTGTACAGCGCATTAAATCTCACACGCTTTATAAGCTCCACGGTCTTTTCAAAATCTTCCTTTTCCTCGCCGGGAAATCCTACGATAATGTCACTTGTAAAGGTGACGTCGGGCATTACGCTCCTTGCGTAATCTATCAGCTCACAGTACGCCGCCGAATCGTATTTTCGGTTCATCCTCTTCAAAATTCCGTCAGAGCCGCTCTGTACCGGCAAATGTATATGCCTGCATATCTTCCTGCTGCTCGCTATCGTATCTATCAGCTCTTTCGTGCAGTCCTTCGGGTGCGAGGTCATAAATCTTATTCTGAAATCTCCCTCAAGCTTATCTATCTCACGCAAAAGTCCCGCAAAATTAAGCTCTCCTTCTATTCCTTTTCCGTAGGAGTTTACGTTCTGTCCAAGCAGCATTATCTCTTTATATCCGCGCGCTGCTATCTCCTTTGCCTCACGAATAATATGCTCGCTTCTTCTGCTGCGCTCTCTGCCTCTTACATACGGTACTATACAGTAAGAACAGAAATTGTCACAGCCGTACATTATCGGCAGCCACGCTTTTACCTCTCCATCCCTATGTATAGGTGTTCCTTC
>CAJGEB010000108.1 GCA_904502045.1 uncultured Oscillospiraceae bacterium | reverse complement strand
CGACACGGAATACGGGGTAACGGGACTCGCTAAAGAAAAGCAAAAAGAGTACCGCAGTACCTATATAAAAAGCAATATTGTCGGAGTGTGCCTTTGCGTGCTGTCGCCGATAGCAGTGCTTTCGGGCGTATTTATGCCGAAAAACGAGCTGTTCGGAGTATTGATGCTGTCGCTAATGCTTGTGATTGTGGGAATCGGAGTGAGCTGCTTTATTTTTTCGGGAGTACGCTGGGCGAGTTACCAAAGACTGCTTAAAGAGGGCGAATTTGCGAAAGAGGGCAAAAGGAAAAGCAAGATGAAGGAAACGGTAGATACGATATACTGGCTTGCGGTACTTTGTGTGTATCTCGGTTGGAGCTTCATCTCGGACGACTGGGGAAAAACGTGGATAGTGTGGCCGATTGCGGCGGTACTCTCGGCGATAGTAACGGTCGTGTGCAACGCAATCGGAGTGAGTGATAAGGAATAAAACAAAAAAAGCGGTTCAATACTAGAACCGCTTTTGAATATCCTGTGAAATAAGCCGATTGACGAATATGAGAAAAGCCATAGTATAGAATTGTACTATGGCTTTTTAGTTTTATAAAACGGTAATAACTTCTGCTGTTATTTTGCTATAACCGTATTGCTATTACCAATTTCAGAATAACAGCTAAATGCCGTTACTCACCGATGGTATTATAAATAACAATCAGAAGAACATGCTGCCGTCATCAACAATATTAATTTTTATAGGCTTAGATGCGTCCCAATATTCATTATTAGTAACATCGTCATAGTGATACGCAAAAGACCAGAGGTCCTCGCCATCTACTTTACCGGACACTATCGTTTCCAATCCTTCACCGGACAATTCAAAAGATATGTGATATGGCCAGCCTGATTTTACTTTTGTAGAAAAAATATCTTCCGAGCTATATTCTCCGCTGTTACAAATCTCTTCATCGTAATAAGATATTCTTATTTTGTACGTCGAATATTCGCTGAATTCTTCTTTCAGTTTGAACATAAGCTGAAAATACCGATAATCCTCCGGCTCGTCGCCTGTTCCGTAAAAAGTCACGTCAAAAGGAAAATCTTCAATGTTTTCCTCTCTGTCATCACAATAGGTTTGCGTAATTTTTATACAATCCTCAAACTTCTGACGGAGCTCTGCCTGCTGTTCAACTGCCGATTCAATTACATTACCCGAAAAATCGAGTTTAATAAAAGTTTTTTCATCAACCTTGGCTTCAAAGTAATCATCTAAAAAAAATATGCCCTCATACTCTTCGGAGATGCGGTTGCCTTCCATATCGTAAAGAGCCGCATTATTGAGCATGTTTCTTGAAGCTATAAACAGGTCTTTTTCTTCGGTGTGTATAAACCTAATATTATAGTATTTTGGCTCCAAAATCACGTTGCCGTCTTTGTCTTTAACGCCGGTGCTGCATTGGAGATCCTCTGCAGCGAGATCCCTGAAATAATAAAGCTCAGAGCCTTCGCAGACGGGATCGGTGGTAACAATAGGATCTTCAATCTTTTCTGTAGTCATAGCGGGAACGGAAAGCATAAACAGCTCATCGCCTTTTTTGACTACATACTGTATATTGCTTTCGTTACTTTGATAAACCTGAAAAGATGAAAATACGTCGGTGAGAGGAGTACCGTTTGCATCAACGAAAACACAACCGCTTTCATCAAAAAACCTCACGTACTGTGTATTACCTTGGTCATCGAAACTGTACAAACCAGAAAGAGCATATTTGTATTTGTAATCAAACAAAACGGAGCCGTCAGCTTTTATGATTGCATATTTATCGTCCTTTGAAACGAGGAAAGAATCATTGCTGAGGCACTCTACAGATTTGTAGTCGAGGGGGAGAATGAGCTCGTCGAGAGAGGAAATGCCGTATGTTCTGTTGGGGTCATCGGATAGGTGAGCAGATACGATGTATTTCCCGCTGCTACCGATTTCTACTACATATATATAGGTATCTTGGAGCTTTTTCAGTTTTTGGGAATCGGAAAGCTCGGCGTTTGAGCTTTCCCCTGAAGAAGATTCCTGAGAGGACACTTCGCTTGGAGTGCAGGCAGCCAAAGCTAAAGCGAGCACAAGACAAAGTATTAAAAGCAATAATTTTTTCATAGATATTCCTCCTGTTGTTGAATGGAAATTTTTTATTTGCGGAGAGCTCTGCATCGGAATCAACTCCTTGTGATGTCTTTTGTGTAACCATTATAACATAATAGCGGAGCATAGTCAATATGCATTATAGGGGGGGTGGTAAATTGGTGGTTTTGCACAAAAAATAAGGTGTAAATTTTGTTAAAGAAAGCAAGAGGAAATCCGAAATATATTAAAGAGGAGTAAAAAATAGTTATCTTTTCTCGGTTTTTTCGGGGAATTTAAAAATATTGTGAAAAAAGTATACAATAAGTGGGAATAATTTGGGATAAATTTGAATAAAATTTAAAAAACGGTTGACAATAGTATGCCACGTGTGCTAAACTAATAGCACCAAAGCCTAATTAAAGGCAAAAAATTACAAAAAAAGAAAGAGGGATTTCCGATGAAAAAAGGATTAATCACTTTGGCTGTTATCCTTGCGTTAGTTATGAGCATGGCGATAATGGCTCCCGCATTTGCTGCAGATGCAAACGATGCGGATTATGTTATTGTTTCCCCGAAGGCTAAAGACGTAGGTATCGGCTGGGGCGGACAGGGTTCAAGCACTGCTTGTGTTTTTGAGCAGTTGAACTGGGCCGGTTCTCCTACCGTTGATGAGGACGGAAGCGCACTGTTTACAGGTGCTGGCGTTGCCGGAGCTTACATCTACACTTACCCCAACGGACTTGACGGAAAATACAACAACTTGACCAGCGAATTCTATCCGTATATGTGCGTTTCTGTTAAGATTACGGGCATTGAAGGTAAAGAGATGTTCTATTTCGTTTACGGAGAAGGTTCTACTGAAGATATGCCTATCACCAGCGATCTTGATGAGTACACCAAGATTATCGGCGAGCTTCCTGCCGGAATTGGAATGGCTTACGAAGCAATACCCGGTACTGACGTAATAACCAACCTCGCAACAAGAAGAATTATAAAGGTTGCTGACTATGCTAACGGCGGTCATCTGCAGGGAGTTAAGGTTAACATTGAGTACATTGGCTTCTTCAAGACCGAGGCTGATGCTCAGGCATTTGACTATGCAGAGTGGTTGGAAGATAACAAGGATTTAATTAAGGAAGAGTGGGGCGGAACTCCTTGGGAGGATCTCGAGAACTCTGGATCCGAGTCTGAGACTTCTACTCCTGAAACCTCTGAGCCCGAGACCTCTGAGCCTGAGACCTCTGTACCCGAGACCTCTGCACCCGAGACCTCTGCACCTGAGACATCTGCACCTGAGACCTCTGAGCCTGAGACCTCTACTCCTGAGACCTCTGCTCCTGAGACCTCTGAGCCCGAGACCTCTGAGCCTGAGACCTCTGAGCCTGAGACCTCTGAGCCTGAGTCCCAGACTTCCAAGCCTCAGACTTCTACACCTGACAAAACTGACGACGATGAAAAAGGCGGAAACGCTCTTACTTACATACTCATCGCAGCTGCAGTAGTAGTTGTAGTAGTTGTAGTAGTTGTTGTTGCAAAAAAAGGCAAGAAATAAGTAACTGAACTTCAAAAGAGCCTCGATTGAGGCTCTTTTATTTTGCGTAATTTGCAGAAGAGATAAGGCGATTTTATAAATTGAATAGCTAAGCATAAAATACCCACCGAAAGCGGATTGACTCCTCTCAGGAGTACCGGCTGTAACGGCGGGTATTTTTTCATTAATTTT
>CAJGEB010000107.1 GCA_904502045.1 uncultured Oscillospiraceae bacterium | reverse complement strand
CCTTCAGGTGCTTGTTAATTTTTACGTTGCAGGGCGAAGCGCGGCGGCGCGGGCAACGCCAGCGCCGCCTTGCGCAAAGCTTTGCTTTGCGCCGAGCTATGCTCGGGCGCTTCGCCCAGGCTGAGCCCGGACGCACTTCGTGGTGTTGGGTAATGTTTTTGTTGCCGAAGGAGCAAAAGAGAGTTATAATAGAGGAATAATAAGGAGTGGAGATGAGATTAATGTTTGCATCGGTGCTAAGTATGGGCGTTTTCGGAATGGATGCGTATATGGTAAACGTAGAGATAGATATTTCGAGCGGAATGCCGTCTTTTGATATAGTGGGATTACCCGACACAGCAGTAAAGGAGTCGCGCGACAGAGTACGTTCGGCGATAAAGAACAGCGGGTACGAGTTTCCGTTGGGGAAGATAGTGGTAAACTTGGCTCCTGCAGACACGAAAAAGACGGGTTCGGTGTACGACCTGCCGATATTTATAGGAATACTTTCGGCATCGGGACAGATACCGAAGGTGAAAGAGGACTGTGCGTTTGTGGGGGAGCTTTCGCTCGGAGGAGAGATAAGTGCTGTAAACGGAGCGTTACCGATGGCAATGGAAGCGCGCAGAGCAGGAGTTAAAAAGGTATTTGCGCCTGCGGATAACGCATACGAAAGCTCGGTTGTTGAGGGAGTAGACGTGCTGGTAGCGGACCATGTGCAAAACGTTGCAGGCTATTTGCTGGGTAAAAATGAGCTGAAGGTGGCAAAATTTGAAGATAAGGAGATGTTTTCCAAGCGAGGAGTTAAGGAGCCGTCACTCCTTGACTTTTCGGATGTAAAGGGACAGCGTGCGGCAAAAAGAGCCCTTGAGATAGCTGCGGCGGGAGGCCATAACATACTGATGATAGGAGCACCCGGTTCCGGAAAGAGTATGCTTGCGAAGAGAATTCCGTCGATACTGCCGGATATGTCGTATGACGAGTGGATAGAAACGACGAAAATACACTCGGTTGCGGGACTTTTAACGAGAGATGCACCGATAGTAGAGAGCAGACCTTTCAGGAGTCCGCACCACACCGTTTCGGCGGCGGGAATGTCGGGTGGCGGAACCATTCCGCGTCCGGGAGAGATATCCCTTGCGCATAACGGAGTACTGTTTTTGGACGAGCTGCCCGAATTCGGAAGGAATGCACTTGAGGTATTGCGTCAGCCGCTTGAGGACGGATACGTTACGATTTCGCGCGCATCGGGCAGGATATCCTACCCTTGCAACGTAATGTTTGTGGCAGCGATGAATCCGTGCCCCTGCGGATATTTCGGGCATCCTTCGAGGAAGTGCAGCTGCAGTAAGCCGGCGATAGAGCGGTATCTTTCGAGGATATCGGGACCTCTTCTTGACAGGATAGATATACATATTGACGTGCTTCCGGTGGAGTTTAGGCAGCTTTCGGATGATACGAAAGAGGAAAGCTCCGCAGCGATAAAGGAGAGGGTGGACCGCGCGAGGAAAATACAGCTCAAGCGTTTTGCGGGACAGAGTGTGCATTCCAATGCAAAGATGACGAGTGCGATGGAGCGTGAGTTTTGCAAACTCGACACAAAAGCATCGGGACTCCTTGAGATAGCATTTGAGAGAATGGGATTTTCCGCCCGTGCGTATGATAAGGTAATACGTGTGGCTCGCACGATAGCGGACCTCGACGGCAGTGAAAATATACTTGCAGCGCATATTTCGGAAGCGATACAGTACCGCTCGCTCGACAGAAAGTACTGGAGCGAAAGATAAAAAACAAAACCGACAGCTAAAACTGTCGGTTAATTTTTGCTTAAAATATAATATTTTCCCGATTGGTAACCTTGGCGTTTATAGAAAAGACTGGCTTTTCATTAATTTTTCGGAGAGCAAATGAGATTCCGTCTTTTGAGGCTACTCTTTCGGTTACAGTACCCATTTCAGAGCTTACTACCTCATAACCAAGCTCATTGAATACGCGCTCAAACTCCTCAAATGAGGAATTGACCGAAAGTCCGAAAACCTCAACCTTCGGGTCGGTAAATTCGATGGAGGTGACGTACTGTCCGCCGTCAGCGTAGTCGGGCCACGCCGAGATAAGATAGGTGACGTAGATGTCGGGTAACGTTTCGTTTCCGTATTCATCAAACGCAGGAGCATACCCAAGACCGTAAAACTGCCTTGCGCCGAACCAACCGAATATTTCATTGTGCTTTGAAAAATCAACGTTTTCGACGTTTTCGGTAATCCAAAATTCAAGATTTTTGCTCTCGGATTTTGGCGGAATTTCGGAAGTTTTCGTGCAAGCGGAAAAGGTAAGCAGGGCAAAAATCAAAGCAAAGATTAAAAGAAAGCGTTTCATTTTGAGGCTCCTTTCAAAAGTTACCTATGATACAGCTTTTTGGTCTGGTAGACAGCCTCGCAGGTGAGGTTTACTCCTAATTTCTGAAACACGTTTTCGTCCACACGGGAGAGAATCACGGTGGAGTGTGCCTCGCAGCCGTTGAGTTTTGGTAGCTGTTCAAGTGCCTTTGCGGCGTTCGGGTCGGTAGCGGCACAGATTGAAAGGGCAATAAGGGTTTCGTCGGTGTGCAGACGGGGGTTTCTGTTACCCATGTGCGATACCTTAAGATGCTGAATGGGCTCGATTACCGCAGGGGAAATCAGCAGAGTATCATGGTCGATTCCGCCGAGAGCCTTGAGAGCGTTGAGGAGTAATGCGGCGGAGGCTCCTAAAAGAGAGGAGGTCTTGCCGGTAACGATAGTACCGTCGTCGAGCTGAAGGGCTACTGCAGGACCCGACGTAGCTGCGGACCTTTCGAGCGCGGCATCAACTACGGGACGGTCCGCCGAAGAGATGTTCAGCTGATTCATAAGTAGTTCAAGCTTAAACACCTCAGACTGAGTGGTCATACCCTGACGCAGCGAGCAAAGCGACGAATAGTATCTTCTGATAACCTCCTGCTTTGAGGCATCGCAGACGGCTTTTTCGTCGGTAATGCAGAATCCCGCCATATTTACTCCCATATCGGTGGGACTGTTATAAGGAGATTTACCCGATATCTTTTCAAGCATCGTATTCAAAACGGGGAATATCTCAATGTCGCGGTTGTAGTTTACCGAGGTAACACCGTAAGCATCGAGGTGGAAATGGTCTATCATATTTACATCATTGAGGTCGGCGGTAGCTGCTTCGTAAGCGAGGTTTACCGGATGCTTTAGCGGTAGATTCCAAACGGGGAAGGTTTCGAATTTAGCGTATCCCGCAGCAATACCTCTTTTATGTTCGTGGTAAAGCTGAGAAAGGCATACCGCCATCTTACCGCTTCCGGGACCGGGTGCGGTAACGACAACGAGGGAACGGGATGTTTCTATGTAATCGTTTTTACCGAAGCCCTCGTCGCTTACGATAAGAGGAACGTTTGCAGGGTAATCCTTTATCGGATAGTGCTTATAGGTTTTTATACCAAGCGCGGAAAGTCTTTTCTCAAACTGCTCTGCGGCAGGCTGAGAGCGGTAATGGGTAAGGCAAACGCTTCCGACAAATAGTCCGCACTCACGGAATGCGTCGATAAGCCGCAGTGCATCGAGGTCATACGTAATACCGAGGTCGCCGCGGCGTTTGTTTTTTTCGATATCATCGGCACTGATAACAACGATTATTTCGGCTTCCTCGCGCAGCTTTATGAGCATATTTATCTTACTGTCGGGCTTAAATCCGGGCAGGACTCTTGAGGCGTGGTAGTCGTCAAAAAGCTTACCTCCGAATTCGAGGTAAAGCTTACCGCCGAAGCTCGAGATCCTTTCAACTATCTTTTCGGATTGAAGCTTGATATATTTGTCGTTATCAAAACCGATCTTGCTCATAAAGTCCTCCGTAAAACAAAAATAATAAGCGTCTCTGATGAGGAGCCGCTTGTATAAATTTAAAGTATAAAAATCGCGTCTCGATAATTAT
>CAJGEB010000106.1 GCA_904502045.1 uncultured Oscillospiraceae bacterium | reverse complement strand
GGACTTAAAAAATAGTTTTACATAAAAAAACGGCTGTAAATTACAGCCGTTTTTTTATGTCTTTTTTTACTTATTCTTTTTCATTTTTAACTTTTCTTCCCTCGCCCTTCGCGCTTCTGCAACTACAAGCCCTGAAAGTGCAGTTATTGCTATTACGTTGGGAATTACCATCAACTGATTAAACATATCCGTAAGCTCCCACACCAAATCGTTTGAAAGTATTGCTCCCAAAAAGATAAAGACAATAGACACTATCGAATATATTATATTAAACTTTTTTCCGAAAAGATAGTTCGCATTTATTCTTCCGAACAAATTCCATCCGATTATCGTTGTAAATGCAAAAAACAGTAAGCATATCGCCACAAATCCATTACCCAGCGAATTACCGAAAACACTCGAAAATGCAAGCTGTGCCATATTGGTCTTGTCTACTCCCGCCGCGCTTCCGCCCGACAGTATCCCGTCCCCTGCATACAGCGTAGATATTACCACAAGCGCCGTCATAGTCAACGCAACAAAGGTATCCATAAACACTCCTATCATCGCCGCAACTCCCTGATCGTGCGGATTCTTTACCTTTGCAAGTGCGTGCGCGTGCGGCGTAGAGCCCATTCCCGCTTCGTTTGAAAAAAGTCCCCTCTTAACTCCCTGACTTATCGCCTGCTTTAATGCAAAACCTATTCCGCCGCCTATTATCGCATTCGGAACAAACGCATACTTAAATATCATTCCGAACGTTTCAGGTATATATTTTATTCTCACTGCAAGTACTATAACTCCGCCCACTACATAAAGCAGTGCCATTATCGGTACTACCTTTTCCGCTATCGAGCCGATTCTCTGGACTCCGCCTATAAATATAACAGCCGCTACAACTGCAAGTACTATTCCAACCGACCAGTCAGGTATTCCAAACGCCGTATCGCACGCTTCACTTATAGAATTAGACTGTACCATCGCTCCCATAAATCCAAGCGCCAGTACCGCTGCTATCGCAAAAAATACCGTCAAAAATTTACCCGTTCTTCCTTTAAATGCTGTTTTTATGTAATATACAGGTCCGCCGACAGCCTCGCCGTCATCGCCTACGACTCTCGTTTTCTGCGCCAATACCGCTTCACTGTATATCGTTGCCATTCCGAAAAACGCTATTACCCACATCCAAAATATTGCTCCCGGGCCGCCTATGAGTATCGCTCCGCAGGCTCCCACTATATTCCCCGTTCCTATCTGCGCTGCTATTGCTGTCGCAACTGCTTGAAACGAACTAAGTCCTCCGCTTTGTTTCCCGCCGTGAAATGAAAAATTCCCAAATACCCTTTTCATTCCTTCTCCAAAACATCTTACCTGCACAAATCTCGTCCGTATACTGAAAAATATTCCCACTCCTACCAGCAGCACTATCAATATGTAGTCCGACAGATACATATTGATTCCTTTTACTATCTCTAACAGCTTATCCATTCCTATCTTCCTTCCTTATTCTTTTTACTTCTTCTCTTGCTATATTTCGGCGATTCGCCCGCGGCTTCGCCGCGTATCGCAAAGCTCCGCTTTGCGACCTGCAAAAGCGGAGCTTTTGCAGGGGCGATTCGCCTACGCATATTAGAAAGAAGTGCAAAATAAAAAGCCGACAATCCGACGGACAGCGACTTTTGTATGCAAAATACCCCTCAAAAGAGGTTTTACACTTTGTCCTTTTGCCTGAGAGATTAGCGCTTAAGCGCTTTGCCCCTTCGGCGCCCGCAAAGACGGGACTCTCCAAAGTCCTATCCGATTACAGTCTTTATCCGCAAGGGACGCCTGAGAGTTTTACTCCTTCGGCTGCCGAAAGCATTTCCTGTAACCATCACATAGCAATATTTGATTTTAGAATATTATACCATATACTTTTAAAAAATCAAGAGGTAGTATATCAGCATTTATACACTTCATCGGCTGCGGCTAAAATTCCCGCTTTACCGCTGAAATAGGTGAGGGAACCTTGAAAATATACCGCAAAAGGCTCTCTCATCGGAGCATCTGCCGAAAGCTCTATTGAAGCTCCGGAAGTAAAGGTACCGGCAGCCATTATGACCTTACTGTCATAGCCCGGCATATCCCACGCTTCAGGAACTACGTTTGAATCTATCGGAGATGCGCTCTGTATTCCTCTGCAAAAAGCCTCGACTTTTTGTGCTGTTCCGAGCTTTACCGCTTGTATTATATCGCTTCTGCTTGCAGTATAGGCGGGGTAGGTTTCGTATCCCATAAGCTCAAATACCTTTGCGGCAAATACAGCAGTCTTCATTGCGGCTGAAACTACGGAAGGAGCCTTAAAGAGTCCCATCAGCATCGGACGCGTTTCTCCGAGCGAACAGCCTACCTCTTTACCCATTCCCACAACGGTAAGCCTTTGCGCCGCCATATCGACGTATTCCTTTTTCCCCGCAATATATCCGCCGGTAGCAGCTATTCCGCCGCCGGGATTTTTGATGAGGGAACCGACTATCAAATCGACACCGACCTGAGTAGGCTCAAGCTTTTCGGTAAATTCGCCGTAGCAGTTGTCGGTTATTATTATCGCGTCGGGATTTACCTCTCTCGCCGCGCGAACTACTTCCCCAATCTCCGCTACACTTATCGCGCTTCTCAAAGAATATCCCCGCGAGCGCTGTATGTAAACGACCTTTGCTCCCACGGCTTCTCTTTTTATCGCCTCGATGTCGGGTTTATCGTTAAGGAGCTCCACCTGCTGATACTTTACCCCGAACTCCATGAGGGAACCGTTCCCGCCCCCTCTTACTCCTATTACCTCTTCAAGAGTGTCGTAAGGCGCAGAGGTTACCGACAGCAAAACATCACCAGGACGCAAAACTCCCCACAGCGCAGTGGAAAGAGCGTGAGTACCGTTGACGAAATTGTGTCTTACAAGTGCGTCCTCGGCTCCGACTATATCGGCAAATACCGCATCAAGCGCATCTCTTCCGTCATCGTTGTAGCCGTATCCGCAGCTCCCCACGAAATGCCTCTCACTTATCCTGTTTTTAATAAACGCCGAAAGCACCTTTGCGGTATTGTACTCCTCAACAAGCTCTATCCTTTCAAACTGCTCTCTGCAAGCACTTTGCGCTTTTTCTCCTATTTCAAGTATCTTTTCATCAATTTTTCTTCCGTATATCTCCATTTTATATTCCCTTTCAAACTCTCTTTAACATTAAACTCCGCTTAAATTAAAATCCGGAACATACCCTTCATCAGCGGAATCAAGCTCCTGAACGAAACCGTCCTCGATGTTGCTCTCTTCAAGATACTCCCTCGCCGCGACATATTCCTCTTCACTGAGCCGTTTATTTATCTCAGGGTATCTCTCCGCCTCTGCGCAAGGTATGTACTGACTCATCAGACTGAACAAAACCTCTTCGGGCTGAAAGCGTTCGCTCACGTAATCTATAACCCCGTAGGTATTTTTCAAATTGCTCGGAAGTACGAGATGCCGAATGATAAGCCCGCTTTGCAGCATCCCCTCTTCGTCCAGCTGATACTCGCCCGTCTGCCTGAACATCTCGTCTATTGCCGCTTTTGCCGTTTCAAAATACCCATCCGCTTTGGAATACCTCTTTGCCGCCTCGTTGTCCGAATACTTCAAATCAGGCATATAAATCTGTATCTTACCCTCCAGCTTGCGTAACGTTTCCACCTTTTCGTACCCGCCGCAGTTGTATATCACGGGTATTCCCAGCGGCTTTTCAAGGGACTGCGCTATCACCTCGGCATAATGCGTCGGATTCACAAGATTTATATTATGCGCACCCTGCGCTTTAAGCTCCTCGTATATCTCTCTGAGCCGCTCAGGTGTTACCTCTTTTCCGTACCCTTGAGTGCTTATCTTGTAATTTTGGCAGTACACGCACCGCATCGAGCACCCGCTGAAAAATATCGCTCCCGAGCCTCGCTCGCCGCTTATCAGCGGCTCCTCCCAAAAATGCAGC
>CAJGEB010000105.1 GCA_904502045.1 uncultured Oscillospiraceae bacterium | reverse complement strand
ACGAAGGCAGTAATCATAAATTCGCCGAATAATCCGTCGGGAGCAGTATTTTCCGAGGAAACGATAAAGGAACTTGCGAAGATTTTAAACACAGCGAAAGAAAAATTCGGACGCAGCGTGTTTATTATTGCGGATGAGCCGTACAGAGAGCTTGTGTACGACGAGGAGATAAAGGTACCGTTTATCCCGAACTATTATGACAATACCTTGGTGTGCTACTCCTTCAGCAAGTCGCTCTCTTTACCCGGTGAGCGTATAGGATACATTTTGGTTCCGCCCAAGGCAGAGAGTCACGACGAGGTGTACTTTGCGGTCTGCGGAGCAGGAAGAGCGCTTGGATTCGTATGTGCGCCGAGTCTGTTCCAAAGACTCATACCCTATTGCATCGGTAAGACTGCGGACGTTTCGGTATACAAGAAGAATAGGGATATTTTGTGTAATGCGTTGACGAAGTACGGCTACAAGGTGGTAAGGCCGGACGGAGCGTTCTATTTATTCGTAAAGGCGCTTGAAGAGGATTCCCGTGCATTTTGCGAAAAAGCGAAGGGATATGACCTGCTTATCGTTGCGGGCGACAGCTTCGGATTCCCCGGCTACGCAAGAATATCCTATTGCGTGTCCACAGAGATGATAGAGCGTTCGCTGCCTGCCTTTGAGAAGCTCGCAAAGGAGTATTTGGGATAAGAGCGGCAGCAGAAAAACGGGTGCGGATTTGCAAAGAAAGGTAGCTTTTAGGAGATAAAAGCAATGGTTATAAAATGAACAAAAAAGAGAACACAGCCAAGGTGATGTTCTTTTTGGTAATGTGTGTCTGGGGTACTGTCGGGGTATTCAGACGGTATATACCGCTTCCGTCGGGGACCATCGCATTTGTGCGCGGAGCGGTAGGAGCGCTTTGTCTGCTGGCTGTACTGCTGATAAAAAAAGAGAAGCTGACGGGAAGAGAGATAAAAGAAAATATCGTGCCGCTGATTATTTCGGGAGTAGCGCTCGGAGCAAACTGGGTATTACTGTTTGAAGCCTACCGCTACACGACGGTATCGACGGCAACGCTGTGTTATAATATGGCGGCGGTATTTATGAGTATCGCGGCGGTGTTTGTGTTCGGAGAAAGGATAACTCTCAAAAACGGACTTTGTATTCTGACGGCTTTTGCGGGAATGGTTTTGGTAAGCGGAGCGTTAGATGCGGGCTTTGGCGGAATAAGCGAGCTGATAGGAATATTTCTCGGGCTCGGAGCCGCGGCGCTTTATGCGGTGGTAATGATACTTAATAAGAAGATAAAGGATGTGTCGGCGTACGGGAAGACCTTCGTGCAGCTCACAGCCGCGGCGGTAACGATATTACCGTACACCTTGATAGCAGAGAGCCTTTCGGGAGTAACCCTTGATACGAGAGGAGCGGTAATGCTGCTTATCCTTTCGCTTGTGCACACGGGAATAACGTATATCGTATATTTCAGCTCAATGCAGCGACTTGACGTAAAGAGTATTGCGCTGATGAGCTATATAATGCCGATAGTGTCGATGGTGCTGTCTGCGACTGTACTGCGTGAAGAAATCGGACTAACTGAAATTATCGGAGCAGTACTCATTTTGGGAGCAACGCTTGTCGGAGAGGTTTTAAATACGAAAAAAGAGGTTAAAAAATAGTTTTATGAAGAGAGCCGACTGTTGCAGTCGGCTTTTTTGCACTTGATTTTGAGCTTTAAATTGCGTATAATCTTTGAAGATGCGTAAAAAATGCGAAGGAGTCAGAAAAATGTCGATAGAAAAAGTAAGAAAATATTTTGAGGAGTACGGAATTGCCGATAAAATACTTGAATTTGACGTTTCGAGCGCGACGGTGGAGCTTGCAGCACAGGCGCTTGGATGTGACGGAAGCAGAATAGCTAAAACGATATCCTTTCACGTCGAGGACAGAGTCGTGCTTATAGTTGCGGCGGGAGATGTGAAGATAGATAATGCAAAATATAAGGCGCAGTTCGGAACTAAGGCGAAGATGCTCGCGTTTGAAGAGGCTGAGGAGCTGATAGGACACGCAGTGGGTGGAGTATGTCCGTTTGCGGTGAATGACGGCGTTGAGGTGTACCTTGACGAGTCCCTCAAGCGCTTTGAAACGGTATTCCCCGCTTGCGGAAGCTCAAACAGCGCGATAGAGATGACGATGCAGGAGCTTGAAAAGTACTCCGGATACATAAGATGGGTCGACGTCTGCAAGATGAGGGAACAGTGATTAGCAAAAACAGTAAGCTTTGAGTATGATGTAATAACTCCAAAAAGAAAAGAGAAGAGCTTAATGAAAAATAATTACGGCAAATACGGCGTAACGGTACGCGCCTGCTGGGTGGGGTACATACTGCAGGCGATGATATGTAATTTTGCGCCGCTCTTGTTTGTTACGTTTAATGAGAATTACAAAATACCGCTGTCGAAAATAACGATGCTGATAACGGTGAACTTTGCGGTACAGCTTTTGGTGGATGCGCTCTCGTCGGGATTTATAGAAAAAATCGGGTACAGAGCATCAATGCTTATGGCTCACACCTTCACGGCGGCGGGATTTATAATGCTTGCCGTGCTTCCTGACTTGTTCAGTGACGCCTTTGCGGGACTTGTGATATCGGTGGTTGTGTACGCGATAGGCGGCGGACTTATTGAAGTACTGCTAAGTCCGATAACCGAGGCGTGTGCGATGGCGGCAGGAGCCGACAAAGAGCGCGCTCTGCAGGTACTGCACACCTTCTTTTGCTGGGGACACGTTGCAGTAGTACTACTCTCAACGGTATTTTTCCACATTTTCGGAATAGAAAACTGGAAAGTACTCGCTCTTATTTGGGCGGCGGTACCGATAATAAACGGAATAACGCTGATAAAAGCACCGATGGCGGATTACCTGAAGGACGGAGAGAAGGGACTCTCCACGAAGGAGCTGCTGAAAAATAAGGTGTTTTGGGTAATGATGATACTGATGATAAGCTCGGGAGCAAGCGAGCTTGCGGTAAGTCAGTGGTCGTCGGCATTTGCTGAGCAGGGACTCAAGCTGAGTAAAACGCTCGGTGACCTTATGGGACCGACGATGTTTGCGATAATGATGGGCGTCGCGAGAATAGTGCATATAAAGCTGGGGGAAAGGGTGAAGCTCAAAGATGCGCTTACCTTCAGTGCGGGGTTGTGCGTGGTGAGCTATCTGATAATCTCCCTCTCGCCGTACCCTGCATTAGCGCTTGCGGGCTGCGGACTTTGCGGATTTTCGGTGGGAATTATGTGGCCGGGAACCTTGAGTCTTGCCTCTCAGAAAATACCGCTCGGAGCAACGAGAATGTTTGCGTACCTTGCACTTGCGGGAGATATAGGCTGCTCGTTGGGTCCGACTGTTTCGGGAACGGTAGCTGAAGCTGCGGGGAATAATCTCAGCCTCGGAATTTTAGCTGCAATAATATTTCCGATAATTCTGATAGCGGGAACAATGTTGTCTTCAAAGGCAGGGTCCGGAGCTGATTAACGGGGTGAAATTTGAGCTTTAAATAATATTTTTAAATAATAGGAATATTTTTATTGACAAATAAAAATATGTATAGTATAATAATCAAGCCGTTTGAATTCAGACGGCTTATATGGCGGCATAGCTCAGTTGGCTAGAGCATTCGGTTCATACCCGAAGTGTCGTTGGTTCAAATCCGACTGCCGCTACCATAATGGCCCGTTGGTCAAGCGGTCAAGACACCGCCCTTTCACGGCGGTAACACGAGTTCGATTCTCGTACGGGTCACCAAAACAAAAAACACACCCTGCGGTGTGTTTTTTGTTTTCTTGATTCTCGCCGAGGTCGAATAACAAAACGCGGAGCGTTTTGATGTAGGTTGCTTGCAACCTTTAGATTCATCGTACGGGTCACAACCTTTGAATAACACACCCCTGCGGTGTGTTTTTTGTTTTGGTTTCTCTAACCGAAATCGAATAACAAAACGCGGAGCGTTTTGCAGTAGGTCGCTTGCGACCTTTAGATTCATCGTACGGGT
>CAJGEB010000104.1 GCA_904502045.1 uncultured Oscillospiraceae bacterium | reverse complement strand
CCTCGGAATAGATAATGTGACGTAAAGCATTTAGGGTATCGTGGGAAAGCTCTATATCCCGGGAATTAAATTCCGAAGAAGAGGACACTGCGCCGTGGCACTTGGAGCAGAGTATCGAAGAAGATGAAAAATCAAAAAACGAGGGGAGTGCCGAACAGTAATCCATACAGTTACGGCAAGCAACAAGGTCGGGCATAAAGCCTGAGATGGAAAGCATTCTCAGCTCAAATACTGATTTTATCTGCTTGATCGGACGTTTATCGTTTTCGAGCATAAAGAAAGCGTTGAGAATGAGCTTGAGGTATTGCTCAGCCGGCATATTTTCAGGAGCAAAAACAGAAGCAAGCTCACAGAAATAGGAAGCAAGAGAGAGCTTGGTAATATCGTTATTCAGGCCGAAAAAAAGATTGATACTATCAGCGCTGTTAATTATGTATTTATCGTTATTATAGAAAAAAACGAAGTTAGCAAAAGCGAATTGATTGGTTGAAGCAGCCATCGGACTTGAGATACGCCTTGCACCGCGCGCCAAAGCAAAAACTACTCCCAACTCCCTGGTGAGAACTGTGAGCAGTTTATCGTTTTCCTTATAATCTTGGCGTTTGAGTATCAGTCCATCCGTCGTAATTTGCACCTTCGGGGTCATCTCCTAAATCGGCAGAGTCTTTTAGCTCTGCTTTTTTATAGTTAAGATAGTCCTTTACTTTACCGGTGATCAGGAACTTATTCCACGCTTCAAAACTATTCATACAATCAAACCTCCATATATAAGACTGTATAAATATTTTGTCCTCAGCGGATATAATATATAAGCGGGAAAGAGCCCCTGAATTACCAGAAGTTACATTATTTATATCCGAAATTTTTAATTAAGCCCTCGCGGTTACGCCAGTCCTCTTTTACTTTGACCCAGCACTGAAGATTAATTTTAGCCGCAAAGAAATTTTCCATATCGCATCTTGCCGAGGAAGCGATTTTTTTGAGCATATCACCGTGTTTACCGATAACGATACCTTTGTGGGAAGATTTTTCGCAGAAAATAACCGCATCAATATCAATTATATTTTTATCCTCACGCTCCGACATCTTTTCTATCGTTACAGCGATACCGTGAGGAATCTCCTTTTCGAGATTAAGGAGCATTTTTTCGCGGATTATTTCGGAAGCAATAACGCGTTCGGTCTGGTCGGTGATGGAGTCGTCGGGGAAGAGGTGAGGACCCGCAACGGCATATTTTTTAATTGACTCCAAGAGAATGGAAACGCCGTCGCCGTACTTTGCGGAAACGGGAATTATCTCATCGAAATCCGCAAGCTTACTGAACGCATCTATCTTTGAAAGCATAAGCTCCTTGCGTTCGAGTACATCTATTTTATTGACAACGAGCAAGGCGGGAATTTTTGATTTTTTCAGATTTTCGAGGAGCTCTATCTCATTTTGCAGGATATCCTTGTCCGCATCTGTAACGAAAACGGCAATATCAACATCCGAAACGGAGTTTCCAATCTGTTCGAGCATATAGTTGCTGAGTTTTGTGCGCGCCTTGTGGAATCCGGGGGTATCAATAAAAACGATTTGGTCCGGACCGGCTGTAAGTACACCCATTATTCTTGTGCGTGTAGTTTGGGGTTTATCGGAAACGATAGCTATTTTTTCGCCGATAAAAGCGTTGAGCAGGGTAGATTTACCCACGTTGGGACGCCCGACGATAGCAGCCATCAGGTTACGGGAATTATCCATTTTAAGTAATCCTTTCGGGGAAATTTAATTAATTTTCGGAAACGTAATAACTTTCATCTCTTTCAAGACCGAGCTTGGAGAGGACGGCTTCCTCTTTTTCTCTCATACGAACTAATTCAAGGCCGCCGGGTTCGTGATCGTAGCCGAGAAGATGGAGCATAGAGTGAACGGTAAGGTAACCGATCTCTCGCCTGAGGGAATGTCCGTATCTTTCGGCCTGTTCAAGAGCCTTTTCCATAGAGATAACGATATCTCCGAGCATTTTAGCTCCTGTTTCGGGGTTTATATCATAATTCCCCTCAACACCGAGCGGGAAAGAGAGCACGTCAGTGGGAACGTCTTTGTTGCGATACTCCGCGTTAAGAGAGTGAATCTGAGCGTTATCAACGAAGCTGACACTGATTTCTGCATCTCCGACAAAGTTTTCGGTAGCAAGAGCCGCATTGCAGCACTTTCTTACCAAGAGTCTGATACCCGTGGGTATTTTTACTGTTTTCTGAAGATTTGAAATTATTACTTTAACACTGTTATTTTCCATGGTCCTTATATTTTTTACCCTCCTCATATTTTTCGTATGCTTTGATTATCATTTGAACGAGTCTGTGACGGACAACGTCTTTCTCATTAAAATATACCATTTCAATATCGTCCACACGTTTAAGGACTTTTAAAGCTTCGATTATACCTGAGCGCTGCGGATCGGGAATATCTATCTGAGTGATATCTCCGGTGATTACAGCCTTAGAATTGTTTCCCAAACGGGTAAGGAACATTTTCATTTGTTCAGGAGTAGTATTTTGGGCTTCATCAAGAATAATAAAGGAGTCATCCAAAGTCCGACCGCGCATATAGGCGAGCGGAGCGACCTCAATATTTCCGCGCTCCATGTATCTTGTGAAGTTTTCAGCACCGAGCATATCGAAAAGCGCGTCGTAAAGCGGTCTTAAATAGGGATCGACCTTATTTTGAAGATCGCCCGGAAGGAATCCCAGCTTTTCTCCGGCTTCGACAGCAGGGCGGGTAAGAATGATTTTGTTTATATCGTGGTTTCTGAAGGCTTTAACAGCCATAGCGACCGCAAGATAAGTCTTACCGGTACCTGCAGGACCGATTCCGAAAACGATGGTATTGTTTTTAATGGCCTCGATATAATGTTTTTGTCCGAGCGTCTTGGGCTTAATGGGTCTGCCTTTTGCGGTAATGCAAACAACATCATTTGAGAGTGAGATTATTTTATCCTCATTACCTTCAGCGACCATTGATATTGCGTATCGGATACTCTGTTCGTTTATTGCCTCACCGCGATTTATCATAGAAAGAAGACTGTTAACTGCTTTAACGGCTAAGAGGACATCCTCGGGTTCGCCGGACACTTTGATCTGGGAACCGCGATTAATGATTGAAACGCGGTATTCATTTTCGAGTATTTTTATATTTTCATCGATACTTCCGAATAGCGCAATTGCATTTTCCATACGTTCGATATCTATAAGCTGTTCGACCATAACTTCTCTCCGTTTCGACAAACTACAATCATTACAATAATATTATAAACAAAAGCTTCAGAAATAGCAATGGGAATTTTGGTACTCGAATATAAAAATTTTAAGGATTTTTAGTTAAAACGGACAAATTCGAGGAGGAGGGTATAGGAGCGATGAATTTTTCCGTGCCTATATCTATGTCGCAGTAGTAGTCTGCGATCAGATAGAAAACATCGTCTTTGATAAAACTCTGAGTATCTTCGGAGTATATTTCTGCATCTTTAAGCTCAAGTTCTTTTCTTTTTTTAAGCTCTTTTGCAGCGAGGACTTCCGCCTGTGCCTGAGTTAATACCGTTTGTGTTTCGGAAAAAGGAATAAATTCGAGCTCCTGTATCTTGATCGGGAGATCGAACCAAAGAAATCGTACGGTTTTTTCGGTGTATACTACATCTGACTGAGCGGAATATTTTTTAAAATAAAGGGGGATTTCCGCACCTAAAAACTTAATTTGATACCTGAAGATGCTGTCGGAATAGCTTTTAACGGTCTGCGTTAAAGGGATTTCTACATTAATTCTGTAATTTGTTCTTGCAATCACCTTAGCACTTGCGTGCTTCAAAGTAACGTTACCCTTTGGATCTGTAATAGTTCCGCTTATGAGGGTATCTCCGGGAGAAACCGCATCACCTTCTTTTACTGCGGCAGCACCGTTATAAAGCTCGATGTATTGTATAACTCCGCTGTGTTTTGCGACAATGTCGACTACCGCATCGTCAGCGGGGAACATCTGGGGAGGAAGATCTGTTTCGTTTATTTCGATATGAACGACGCTGTTTTGAATGTTTACCGT
>CAJGEB010000103.1 GCA_904502045.1 uncultured Oscillospiraceae bacterium | reverse complement strand
GCTCATTATCCGCGGCGTAAACGTATTCCCCAGCCAGATCGAAACGGTACTCATAGAAAACGGATATTCCTCAAATTATCTCATCGAGGTTGACCGCGTTAACAATGTTGATACCTTTGATATCAATGTTGAGATGCAGCCCGAACAGTTCTCCGATACCGTTAAGGTCGTTGCCCAAAAGGAACGCGCTCTTACCGAGGCTTTGCGTACTATGCTCGGAATCTCCGCTAAAGTACACCTTGTGGCTCCCAAAAGCATAAAGAGAAGCGAAGGTAAGGCTGTTCGCGTTATTGATAAGCGCAAATTGCACTGATTAAAGGGAGGTAATCGTATGTATATCAAGCAAATTTCTATCTTTCTCGAAAACAAGAGCGGTCAGCTTGCGGAGGCAGCGGATTTTCTTAAGAAAAATAATATCGACCTGCGCGCTCTGTCGATTGCAGATACTGCTGAGTTTGGTATTCTGAGAATAATCGTTGATGCTCCCGAAACTACCCTTTCGCTCTTGAAGGATGCGGGATATGCCTGCACCGTTACCGATATGCTCGCAGTGCAGATAAAAGATGCTCCCGGCGGACTCGCAGATGCTGTTTGCGTTCTCGCTGAAAACGGAATCTCCGTTGAGTATTCATACTCCTTCCCCACCTTGAATCCCGAAACCGCACTACTCATCTTCCGCGTTGAAGATAATGCAGCAGCTGAGGCTGCTCTTAAAAAAGCAGGATTTTGCGTGTTAGGTCAGGAAATTCTCAGTAAGTAAGGTATTTGACCGTTCAAAACAGGACTTCTTGTTCGGAAGTCCTGTTTTTACATTTTCTGATATATTTTTTTGTTTTAATTTTCAAGGATTATATTGCAAGTTGACTCGAAATTGTTTATAATATATTTTGTGTAACTTTAATTTTAATGCGATATTACGCTTATAATATTGGAGGTTTTTGTTTTGGATCGTAAAGTCGTTAAGTTCGGAGGAAGTTCCCTCGCCGACGCCGCACAATTTGCTAAGGTGCGTTCAATCGTTTTAGCTGAAAAAGAAAGATGCTATGTGGTACCCTCTGCTCCCGGAAAGCGCTTTTCCGGCGACGAAAAGGTTACCGATATGCTGTACGCTTGTTACGCTCTCGCTGAGAAAAACGAGCCGTTTGAGGAAGTATTTTCTAAAATAAAGGCAAGATATAACAGCATAATCTCAGAGCTTTCTTTGACGGTATCTCTTGATGAGGAGTTCGAAATTATCCGCGATATGTTTATGAAAAAGGCAGGTAAGGATTACGCTGCAAGCCGCGGAGAATACCTCAACGGTATCTTGCTCGGCAATTACCTCGGTTTTGATTTTATTGATGCCGCAAAGGTAATATTCTTCACCGAGTCCGGAGCCTTTGACGCCGAAAAGACCAACACCGTACTCTCTGAGGTACTCAAATCTCACGAATACGCTGTTATACCCGGATTTTACGGCGCTAACCCCGACGGTTCCATCAAGACCTTTTCCCGCGGCGGTTCCGATATAACGGGAGCTATCGTTGCCCGTGCCGCAAACGCTGCCATCTATGAAAACTGGACCGATGTTTCAGGCTTCTTGATGGCGGACCCGCGTATAATTGATTCCCCCAAGCCCATTCAAAAAATTACATACAGCGAGCTCCGTGAGCTTTCCTACATGGGCGCTACCGTTCTTCATGAGGACGCTATATTCCCCGTCAGACAGGCGAAAATTCCGATAAATATCAAAAATACCAACGACCCCTCTCATCCCGGCACCCTTATCCTCGACTCCATCGACGACAAGGACGATACCTCTGCCATCATCACCGGTATTGCCGGAAGAAAAGGCTTCAGCTCGGTACTTCTTGAGAAGGATATGATGAATCAGGAGCTCGGCTTCGGTTACAGAGTTTTAAAGGTGTTTTACGAAAACGGACTGTCCTTCGAGCATCTTCCCTCGGGTATTGATACCCTCAGCGTTGTGCTTGAGCAGAAGGCTATCGAGGGCAAAGAGGATATGCTCGTCAAACAGCTCTACGAAGCTACCGGTTCCGACAAAATAGAGATAGAGCACTCTCTTGCTCTTATCGCAGTAGTCGGACGCAGAATGATAAAGAGTAAGGGCTCTGCTGCAAGAGTGTTTGCGGCGGCGGCTCACTGCGGAGTCAACATCAAGATGATAGACCAAGGCTCCAGCGAGCTCAACATAATAATCGGCGTTGCTGAAGAGGATTTCGAAAAGGCTATCCGCGCAATTTACGATGCATTTGAAAATTAACCGTACTTTTTCCGCCAAAACGGATATATAATAGTACTGTCACCATTTTTACAGAAAGCGAGGCGCTTTGTTTTGCCGTATATCGAAGTAAACGGAATAAAGACGAACTACGTCGATGAAGGAACCGGCGAGTGCATACTCATTTTGCACGGCTGGGGAGCCAGTATCGAAACGTTTCGTCCGGTAATCGACTACTTTAAAAACAAAAACAGAGTAGTTGCACTTGATATGCCCGGATGCGGTAAAACAGAGGAGCCCTCTGCTGCCTACTGTATGAACGACTACGCAGCGTTCGTCAATACCTTCAGAGAGCTTCTCGGCATACAAAATCCCGTTTTGATGGGACATTCCAACGGCGGCAGAACTATTTTGAAGCTCTTTTCGCAGAACCCCTCCTACCCCTGCAAAAAGGTCATACTCATAGATGCATCGGGAATAAAGCACAAGCGCTCTTTTGCCGCTTCGGTAAAGCTTTACAGCTACAAAACGGTAAAGGCGGTATTACAGTGTCCGATTTGGAAAAATGCGGCGGCTCCCCTACTTGAAAAAGCGCGCACTAAATTCGGGTCTGCAGACTACCAAAATTCGTCCCCCGTAATGCGCCGCACCCTCGTTAACATAGTATCCGAGGACCTGAAATACGCATTGCCGATGATAAGTGTTCCAACGCTTATATTTTGGGGGGACAAAGACGAGGATACTCCCCTTTCCGACGGCAAAATGATGGAAAAGATGATTCCCGACTGCGGACTTATCGTGCTTAAAGGCGCAGGGCACTACTCCTACCTCGAAAAATTAGGGGAATTTCTGCGAGTTTCAGACTACTTTATAAACGGATGAGGTGTTGTTTTGGTCACAAAAATTATCTCGATTTTCATTGCGGCTACTGTTGCCGCGAGAGCTTTGGGAGAGCTCCTTTATCTCCAGCAAAGCTCTTATTTTAATATGCACTATTTGAAGTGGGCGTTTAAAAATTATAGGCGCTACATCTCGTTTTTCAATATAGCAGCTCTCATACTTTTCATTTTATCTGCAGTACTTTCAAATGCGTATCTCGCTGCAGGAGCCGGGGCCGCCGTTTTCTTTGAAGCAATACGCCTTGCTCCCTCTAAAAAAAAGCAGAAAAAAGGTCTTGTTTATACCGCAAGGGTAAAGCGCTTGTGCGCCACCGGAATTATTTTACTTGCAGTACTCTCATTTTTTGAGCTTACTGCCGTTTTACTCCCCCTCGGAATACTCTCTTTCCTTTTCGTATCCCTTGCAAATATTATTATCCGTCCGATTGAGCTTTTTGCCGCTCAAATGTATATTAACGACGCAAAAAAAATTATCCGCTCGATGAATGACCTCACCGTTATCGGAGTTACCGGAAGCTACGGTAAAACTTCGGTGAAATTTATGCTTGAGAAATTACTCTCAGCAAAATATAACGTGCTGGTTACTCCCGAAAGCTTTAATACTACGATGGGAGTTGTCAAAACGGTACGCAATATGCTAAAGCCCTATCATGAGATATTCGTCTGCGAGATGGGAGCTAAAAATACCGGTGAAATCAAAGAGATATGCGATATAGTAAAGCCTCTTCACGGAGTTATTACCTCTATCGGTCCGCAACATCTCGAATCCTTCAAGAGCATAGATAATATTATAAAGACTAAGTTTGAGCTTTGCGACAGTCTTCCCAAAGAAAACGGAGTTATCTTTATTAACCACGATAACGAATACTGCCGAGATAAAAAGGTAGACAAAATCGCCGTTTCGTTCGGACTCTCCGACGGCAGTACCTATCAGGCGACTGACATCCGCTACTCCTC
>CAJGEB010000102.1 GCA_904502045.1 uncultured Oscillospiraceae bacterium | reverse complement strand
TTTTGGTGGACGCTGTGCAGGCGTCGAAATTCATTACCCGCAAAAAGAGTGACCTACTCATTAAAAAGCTGGAAACGCTTACGAGTAAGAGGGGAGCACAGCGTCTGCAGAGGCAGGTGTTTGTGTCTAACCGCATCAAAAATATGAACGAGAGCATATACTACTCGGTGGACTATATCCATGAGGCTATTTCGGATAACGTTAAGATACGGTTTCAGTATTTTGATTGGGACGAGAAGAAGGACAAGAAGCTGAGGAAGGACGGCGCGGAGTACAAGGTGAGTCCGTGGGCTCTTACTTGGGATGCGGAAAATTACTATATGATAGCGTACGAAGCGGAATCTGAAAAGATAAAGCACTTTCGGGTGGACAGAATGATAAATATAAAGGTGTCTGACGAGCGCCGTGAGGGTAGGGAGCTTTTCAGGGACTTTGATATGGCGAGATACGCAAAAAAGACCTTCGGAATGTTCGGCGGTGAGGATGAGTACGTAACCTTGAGGTGTAAAAATAAGATGGCGGGAATAATCATCGACCGATTCGGACGGGAGGTAACGATGAGAAAATTTGATGAGGAGTGCTTTGATGTTACCGTCGAGGTCGCGGTAAGTATGCATTTTATCACGTGGCTGATGAATTTCGGCGGAGATGTTAAGGTGGTATCGCCGCAAAGGGTGATAGATATGTATGTGAGCAGTGCAAAAGAGGCGCTGGAGCTGTACTGTGCAAAATAAAAATTAAATTAGCCTCATAAATTTGGAATCGTATTGACGAAACCGTGAACAAAGTATATAATTTAATGGTTTGGAATAATGCTTAATTGTGTGATATAAAGTTACGATCGGAGATATTGACATGATTTTTTCGAGCTTACTGTTTTTGTATATTTTTCTTCCGGCGCTTTTAGTGCTGTATTACGTGGTGAAAAATAACGCTTACAGGAGAATAATTCTTCTTGCGTTTTCGCTGGTGTTTTACGCATGGGGAGAGCCGGTTTGTATTTTCCTGCTTTTAGGAGTAACGCTTGTTGCGTACATTGCGGGAAGGCTTATAGGGAAGACGGAAGAGGCTAAGAAAAGGAAGATATTTGCGGGAGTGGGTATCGTACTGATACTCGCGGCGCTTGTATTTTTCAAATATACCGTATTTGCGGTGGAAACGGTAAATTCGATTGGAATATTTTCACTTCCGGTTCCGAAGATAGCGCTGCCGATAGGAATAAGCTTTTTCTCATTTCAGGCGATATCCTACGTTGCGGACGTAATCAGAAAAGATGCACAGCCGCAGACGTCTTACGCAAAGCTCCTGCTTTACATTTCGCTGTTCCCGCAGCTTATAGCCGGACCGATAGTGCGATATAAGGATATCGAGATGCAGCTTGATAACCGCAGCGTAGATATTGCGAAGATAAACGACGGAATATGGAGATTTGCGGTCGGACTCGGTAAAAAGGTAATCATCGCGAACAGCTGCGGAGCCGCGGCTGAGGCTCTTTATGGACTTGAAAATGAGATAACTCTTGCGGCAAGATGGATGGGAGTGGTATTTTTCGGGTTCCAGCTGTATTACGATTTTTCGGGATATTCCGATATGGCAATAGGACTCGGAAAGATGTTCGGATTCGAGTTTATGGAAAACTTCAGGCACCCCTTCGCGTCAAGGAGTGCGACGGAATATTGGAGAAGATGGCACATATCCCTCAGCTCCTTCTTCAGAGATTACGTCTATATTCCCCTCGGCGGAAACAGACGTATGCATATAAGAAATATTTTTGTGGTATGGCTGCTTACGGGAATGTGGCACGGCGCTTCCTGGAACTTTATTCTGTGGGGACTTTATTACGGAATACTGATAACGCTTGAGAAATATGTATTTTTCCCGCTGTGCAAAAAGCTTCCGAAGCTTGTGCATACGGTGATATTTGAGGTATATTTTATCTTTATTACCCTGTTCGGAATGGCTCTGTTTTATTTCGACGGTTCCCTCGGGGCGAATCTCGGATACCTCTTCGGAGCCGGAATTGATAGCTTTACCGATATATATACAAATTCAATTATACAGCAGAACGTTATTTTACTGCTTGTTGCGGCGGTATTTTCGGTACCTACGGCGTCGAAGCTGTTCGGTCTTGCCGTGGCGGGCAAAGAAAACTCGGATACGGTTTACGTTGCACAGCGTGTAGCTAAGCTCGTAGCGGCAATTGCGATAATAGCGGTATCGACTGCTCTTATTGCAGGAAGCTCCTACAATCCGTTCCTCTACTTCCGCTTCTGATCGGTAGCTTTGAATTTTCTGAGAAAGGACGCTTTTTAAAAGCGTATGGGCGTAAAATATGAATAATAAAAGGAAAATGATAGATGTCGTGACGCTTGCGATAATAGGTGCGGCATTCTGTGCGGTAGTGTGTTTGAATATTTTTCAGTCGAACAGACCGACCTATTCCGAAAGTGAAAACAGAGAGCTTGCCAAGATGCCGAAATTTTCGTTTTCGGCGCTGTGGAACGGCTCCTACTTCCGCGGAATAGATTCGTTTGTATCGGATACCTTTTATCAGCGAGAGGCACTTGTACTCGGAGCAAAAAAGATAAGTCTTTTATATGGAGTACAGGGCGGAGATTTCATATATATAGGACAGCAATCCTCTGAAGAGGAATCCGATAACGAACTGGATAATTGGAAGGATAAGCTGAGCTCCAGTTCCTCTCAGGAAAGCTCGGAAGCTCAAAGCGGTTCATCTTCTGAGGAATCCGAAAACGAAGGTTCCTCTGCACCTAATATGAGAGTAGTTCTTGATAAGCTGTCTGCTAAAATGATGGTGGAAGACGTATTAACTCTTTCGGTGGAGTTCCAGGGCTGTGAGGAAAGCGAGCTTGAGTGGAGTATAAGCGACGATAAAGCGATCAAGATAGAAGTAAAAGAGGGCGGAGTTCAGATTACTGCTCTTGCAAAGGGTACATCTACCGTTACGGTAAAGGCTCCCGACGGAACCTCTGCAAGCTGCGAGATAACGGTCGATCAGATAGAAATTTCGAGCCCCGAAAATAACGGTGAGGCGGACTTTTTCCCGAACGGACTCTTTATTTATAAGGATGCAGCTTACGTGCAGGGCTCCTACTCCAAGAGCCGTATGCAGACCTACGCCGAAATACTTGAATATTACGGAGAGCTCTTCCCGAATTCGAGAATAAATGCAGTTGTAGCTCCTCTTTCGTCTATGGTAATTGACGATCCCGCAGTAACCTCGAAGATAGTAAACCAAAAGAAAGCAATGGAAACTTTCGGTACTTATATCACCGAAGGGGTGAACTACGTAAACCCGTACGACGATTTGTTCGCCAGAAGAAACGAGTACCTCTATTTCAGAAGCGACCACCACTGGACTGCTCTCGGTGCTTACTATGCGTATGCTAAATTTGCAAAATCGGTAGGCTTTGAGCCGACTCCGCTTGAAAATATGGAGCCGATAGCAATAGCGCAGAAGTATCACGGTTCAATGTATACCTACACCAAAGACGAGCGAGTTAAGGAGTTTACCGATGTTGTTACGGGCTACACTCCCACCAAGGAGCACACCATGACGATACACCGCTCAAACGGTGATGTAAACACATATAACAGCTGTATTCTCAACAAATACATCAAGGGCTACGGAGCGTTTATCGGCGGAGATAATCCTTATACGGTAATAAAAGTACCCGATAATCCCCAAAATTTGACCGCACTCGTATTCAAGGATTCTTTCGGAACCGCGTTTGTGCCCTTCCTCTGTGAGCACTACGGAACCGTAATCGTTATCGACCCGAGATACGCAGACTTTAACCTCTGCGAAATGTTTGCAGATTACAATATTACCGACATCATCTTTATGAATAATCTGCAGTCTGTTAACAGCTCGTCGTGGGCAAAGATGTATCTTAGATTAGTCGGTGTGGAAAGCTGAAAATTAAACTCTTCCGAAATTTATTTTCGGAAGAGTTTTTTGTACCGTATCTATACTGCTTTTGTCGGGCGAAGCGGCGGGCAACGCCCGCAGGAACTTCGTAGAAGGCATACGTTACAATTAAAAGTGCAACACTCGACAATTTGATGCTTACTTTAGGCGAAGCGCCC
>CAJGEB010000101.1 GCA_904502045.1 uncultured Oscillospiraceae bacterium | reverse complement strand
TCCGTGAGCTGTAACATAAACGCAAAACTTATAAATGCTGCTACCGCAAAATATAACGCATCCTCAATTAATATTACTGCACTCGGAGTCTTTATCATTACCCGCAAAAAACGAAATGCATCGTAAAATGCACCAAGCACCATTCCCAAAAGTATTGCCTGCAAAAAACAGGAGGTCTGCTGAGCTATCACTCTTTCTTCCTCCTATTTGAAAATCTTTGAAAATACGCTTTTCCCGCCGCGCTTTCCTTCGGAATATTCAAGAGAATCTATTCTTCCCTCGACCTTTAATTCCCCGCTCTCCACGCTGAGCTTTTCAATATGTAATTCGCTGCCTTTTATAAGTAATCCGCCCATATCCGTATAAGCTTTTATCGCTCTATCATCAAAACTATCCACATCATTTACTCCGCTGATACTCACACTACTGCGGTTTTCCATTATAACATTATGCTCAGCTGCTACATTTTTTCTCTCTTCGTTAGCCATATTTTCCCCTCCGCATAAATTTCCTTGCTCTAAATTATTATGCTGCAAGCCCCTTCTTTATGCAGAAGTACCGGTTTATTCCTCTATTACCATATAATTCGTTGCCGCATCCTCTTTCTTAGCGTATTCATTGATTTTTAACACCTTTACACTAAGACGGTTATTCCCAAGATTTATCGTTATTATATCCCCTTCTTTTACCTCGTAGGATGCTCTCGCTACCTTAGAGTTTACCTCAACTCTCCCCGCGTCACACGCCTCATTAGCCACGGTACGTCTTTTTATCAATCGACTTACCTTTAAATATTTATCAAGTCTCATCCTTTATTCCTCCTAAAAAAAATCCCATGAGATACTCTATGCTCCCATGGGACTCTTCTTATTATCTCTCTCGATTAAAGCGCCTCTTTAAAATTCTTGCCTGCTTTGAATACGGGAACCTTGGATGCTTTTACCTTTATCATCTCGCCGGTTCTCGGATTTCTTGCCTCGCGCTCAGGACGCTCTTTTACATCGAATGCTCCGAAATTGTTTATTTGTACTTTTTCTCCCTCTGCAAGCTTCTCAATGATGGTATCAAATACCGTACTTACAGCCTTCTCGCTGTCCTTCTTGGAAATTCCGCTTTTCTGTGCAACCAATGCAATAAGCTCTGACTTAGTCATTTTTTTCTCCTCCTAAATTTTTGTTTTATTTGATTTAATTCTCAAATCCGTTTTTTAGCCTCGTTCCAAAGCATGTCCAGCTCGCTCTCGGTAGCTTTCTTCATATCTACTCCTTTTTCTTCAGCAAGCTTTTCACTCTTCTCGAAACGATCTATAAATTTATCGCAAGATTTCGCAAGGCTCTCTTCTGCATCTACCTTCAAAAAACGCGATATATTTACCACTGAAAATAAAAGATCTCCCAATTCTTCCTCGCACTCCGCTTTGCTTCCGGACTCCATCGCTTCCTTTAGCTCCTCAAGCTCACTCTCTAAGCTCTTCATTACCTCCGCGATATCCTTAAAGTCCATTCCCGCTTTTGCCGCTCGGCTTTGTACCTTTTTACTACGCATCAAAGCCGGAAACGCTTTAGGTACACTCCTCAACGTCTCCGTAGCTGTAGCTTGTCCTTTTTCTACTTTCTTTATAGCATCCCAATTTTCCTTCACCTTCGCAGAGGTCTTTGCCTCCACTTCTCCGAATACATGCGGATGCCTCAATATCAGCTTCTTGCAAATACCGTCACAGACGTCATCAAAATTAAAACTCCCGCCCTCTGTTTCGATCTGACTGTGAAACACAACCTGTAACAACACATCTCCAAGCTCCTCTTTGAGCCCGTCAACGTCGTCATTATCTATTGCGTCAATTACTTCATACACTTCCTCAAGAAAATCATTCCTTATGGATTTATGATCCTGCTCTCTGTCCCAAGGACATCCTTTTTCCCCTCTTAAAATTCTCATTATTTCAAGAAGATCCTCGCAAGTATAATTATCACGCATTTCAAACACGGTATTCACTTTTTCACTTCCTATTTATCTATTTTACCTTATTAATTTGAACTTTTCAAGTACTTTTAGTATTTTTTCTCCCTTTGGAAGCATTTTTATGTCATTTTTTTCTACTCCCTTTACCATAAACAGCGTAATTACATATATTACTGCCGCAATTCCGATGGTAATTACGGTTACAAGCCTTCCTGCTCCCATTACTCCGCTCAGCCATATATGAACAAGCTTTGCGCTTCCTGCGCATACCGCTGCTGCAAAAAACGGCTTTACAAATATCGAAAACAGATTAAGTTTTATCTTGGAATGTCTGATAAGCGCTCCGAGCGCCAACACCGACATAATTATATAACACACAAGCGTACCGTAAGGTGCCGCTTGAATATTAAATTTCGGAATGGCTACCAAGAAAAAGTTCATCGCAAGCTTTACTGCCGCTCCCGTTATCATAAACTTAACCGGTAAATCCACCCTGCCTATCGCTTGTAATAAGCTGTTGGACGGCGATACCAAAGACACGAATATTACTGCTGCTCCCATTACCTGAAGCATTGGTACCGCTATGCTCACTTCCTGCATCTTACTTGCAAAAAACATTTCAAGTATCGGACGCGATAATGTCATAAGTCCAAGTCCGGCGGGCATCGCTATCAGCGCTGTAAGCTTTAGTGTCGCTTCTACGTTGCTCTTCATCGCATCTCTGTTTTTCTCGGTCCACGCCTTAGTTACGTTCGGCAGCGCACTTATTCCCAAAGCACTCGTTATTGCAGGTACTATATTAAAAAACGTCGTAGGCATCGTACTGAATATTCCGTATAAATAGTTGCCCATCTCCGACGGCTTTATCAACACCTCTTCAGGTATGTTCCCTTTATACATCTCAAGCAAGGTATTGTAGCTGTTCTCAACAACTCCGGACAGCCTGTTCATTATCGAAACCAAGTCAACCAATGATGTAATATTCATCGCAAGCGAACCCAAACAAACCGGTATCGCTATTTTAAGTATTCTCTTCATCAGCGTTTTTCCGCTCGATGCTGCGGGAGATGCCAATAAGTCCTTCCGCATTATTCCGTCGCCGACTATCTTGTGCCTTAACAACAAAAACAGCCATCCCGCTAATGTACTGAGGGTAACTCCGGCTACTGCTGCAGCTGCTGCATAGGGTAATGCCGCCGCTTTCGCCTCATTTATTGTTTCAACCTGTATTCCAAACACCGTTCCGCTCTTGGCATACTGCGACATTCCGATATCAAGAACAAGATAAGTAAGTCCGGTTCCGGTTAGCAATTTTACTACCGCTTCAATTACCTGCGAAATTCCGGTCGGGTACATATTCCGCAGTCCCTCATAATACCCTCTGTAAGACGACGTCATACACCCGAAAAATACTGCAGGCGAAAGCGCAAGTACACACCACAGTGCATTCGGATTATCTATCGATTTTACAAATATCTTAGAGCCGAATATCATTACCAAAAACGCTGTGATTCCCGCCGCCATAAACATAAGCGTGGATACCTTCATTATCTTCCGCGCTTCTCTGTATTTCCCAAGCGTAACGCTTTCTGCCACAAGCTTTGATATAGCTACCGGAAGTCCTGCCGTGCAAAAAGCATATAACGGATTAAAAAGATGGTACGCTGAATTAAAGTACCCCATTCCAACTCCGCCGATCATATTCGTCAGCGGCACCTTGAAAAGCGCACCTATCAGCTTTACTATTACAGTCGCCATTGTAAGTATTATGGCTCCCTGTACTAAGTTTTGCTTCTTTCCTTCGGACATCAGGTTTCTCCATTTCCCACAAGAACTTTTTTCCTGCGTATAATTTTATACCTTTTTCTTTACCTCTTCAAGAGCTGCTTCCGCCCTCTTTATCGTACTCTCTATATCTATATACTTATATTCCCCGTCTTTATACAATATTTCTCCATCCACCATAGTCATCACCACGTCAGACGCCTGTGCCGAATATACAAGCAAGGATACTACGTCATTTATCGGTCTTAGGTGTGCCCTGTCAAAGTCGATTACCGCAAGATCCGCTGCGTACCCTTCCTTAATAAGTCCGCAGTTTTCTCTTCCTTGCAGCAGAGCTCCGTTGCGGGTTGCCATTCTCAATATCTCAGCTGCAGATACTCCCGACAAAAGCGCTGCAATATGCATCTCCTCAAAC
>CAJGEB010000100.1 GCA_904502045.1 uncultured Oscillospiraceae bacterium | reverse complement strand
GACTTGTAATCGGAGCTCTGAGCGGAATAGCATATTTTTTGCTGTATATGCTTATCGGACTCATCTTCGGAAGCGCAGGAATAGAAGCGTCTATAATATTAAAATTTGTGATAGCGACAGTAGCCTCTGCGATAGGAGGAATAATAGGGGTAAATTACAAAAGGTAGTGCAGAAAAGAGCCGCAGGATAAAATCCTGCGGTTTTTTTTATAATTTACGGTGAAAATACTCCGAAAATGAACAGCGTTTTAAAATTAGACATTATTTTGTAAAATTAAATGATTGAAATATGAGGAAAAATGTATTATTATATATAAAAAAGAGGTGTGAGAATTGAAACAAATTTCATTTATCGGAGCCGGAAATATGGCGTATGCGATAGTTAATGGCTATATAAGGAAAAATGCGGCAGAAACCGTTGGAGTTTATGATATAAGCGAGGAAAGGCGAAAGATATTTTCGGATATGGGCTGTCGCGTAATGGAGGACTACAAGAAGGCGGCGGAATTTGCGAAATATATAGTACTTTGTGTAAAGCCGCAAACTATAGAAACGGTGCTTGAAGGAATAAGAGAGTATATAACAGAGGAAAAAGTAATAATAAGTATAGTAGCGGGAGTGTCGGCGGAATACATTCAGGAGAAGATAGGATTTGAGTGTAAAGTGGTAAGAACGATGCCGAATACACCGCTTTTGATAGGGTACGGAGCTACCGCGGTTTCGGATACCGGAAATCTTACAGAGGAGGAATTTGAAACAGCACAGGAGCTTTTTAAGAGTGCGGGAAAAACGGCAAAAATACCGTCTGAGCTTATGAATGAGGTAGTAGCGCTTAACGGAAGCAGTCCGGCGTATATATATTTGTTTGCGAAGGTATTTGTAGATAAAGCGCAGGAGATGGGAATAAACAGAGAGTCGGCAAGGGAGCTGTTTTGTGAAACCTTGATAGGCTCGGCGAAGATGATGATGGAATCGGGAAAGAGCGAGGAAGAGCTGATAAAGATGGTGTGCTCTCCGGGGGGAACCACGTTGAGCGGACTTGAAGAGCTTAAAAAGAATAATTTTGAGGAGTCTCTTGAAAAGTGTATAGAAGCGTGCGTAAAGAGAGCGTACGAAATCGGAAGATAAAGAAAAGGACAAACACATACTGAGGCGGAGTTCGGCATATTATTAAGTAAAAAAATATGCGGAGGACGAAAAAATGGAAGGAACCGTCTTAGAAACATTAGAAACAAGAGATATAACAAAAAGAAGGTATGTTTTAAGCAAGGGCGAAACGGTGCTTGTCATATTTGTAGTGGTACTTTTGATGGGAGTATTGTCGGGAGCATCGACGGTAAGAAAGATGGACGAGGAGTCGCTTGAGATATTTTCATCTATATTTTTAAAATCGCAAAAAAGTCGTGCAGAGATGGGGATATGGGAAGCGTTTTTGTCGGTATTTTTAAGTCAGTCGGCAGTTTTACTGATACTTTTCACAGCGGGATTTTGTGCAATAGGTTTTCCGGTAACTCCGGTAGTACCGTTTTTAAAAGGGCTGAGCTTTGGAGCAACGAGTGCGTATCTATACGGTGTTCAGGGAATAGGAGCAGTAAAATATATAGCGCTCGGAATATTTCCGGAAATGCTTATATCCTCTGTAATAATTACTCTCGGGTGCAGGGAGAGTGCGAGGTTATCGCTTAATTACTATATGACGGTGTGTAAAGGAATACGGGATGACGAGATAAAGTACAAGACGAGGTATTATTGTGCTCGGTATTTGGTAATGTTTTTGGCGACGGCGGTATCGGCGTTAGCGGAGGCGCTGTTGTTACAGATATATTAAAAAATTGAGGAAGTGTAAATTTTGGGATTATTCAGTGTAAACTACGATAAAAACGGGCCGGGAGTAAGCAAGAATGCACCGCAGAAGAAGAGGTTTTTCCTGTTTTTTGAGATATACTTCAGGAAATTCAAGTACATTTTGGGACTTAACGTGCTTTATCTTGCGCTTTGCATACCTATAATAACGATAGGACCTGCAACGGCAGCAATAACGCATGTTTACAAGAGCTTTACAAGAGAAGAGCCGATATTTATATGGAGCGAATTTTGGAGAATATTCAAAGAGAACTTCAAGTACGGAGCGCTGCTGGGAATTATCGAGCTTGCGGTAAAGGGAATACTTGGATACAGCATATACTTTTATCTTGTCAACTTAGATGGAAGCACATTTGTGTGGGTACCGTTTATTTTATGTATAACGGCGCTTTTTATGGTAAGCTTTACGGGATATTATGCATATATGCTGCTGATAACGGTAAACTTATCATTTAAGGGAATAATAAAGAATGCGTTTATGCTTGGAATGATAAGCACGAAGAGCAGTATAATAACAGCGGTATCATCAATAGTAATAATGGGGGCGCTGATACTTATGATACCTTACACATTGCCCGTGATGGTAGTGTTTGGAGTATCTACGGTACTTTTCATACAGTGCTTTAACGCATATCCTACGATAAAGAAATATTGTATAGATCCGATAGAAGAACAGAAGCGTGAAGAGGAGGCGCGAAGGAGAGCGCTTAACGGAGAAGACGAGCTGGACGAGGTTATATTTACCGATACTGTCGGAGTAGAGGAAGAAGAATAAGGGCGGGTAATATTTATGGAAAAGAAGCAAGAGATAACGTATGGCAAGCCGTTTTACAGAAGGGTACTGACGCTGTTCGGAAGATCTGTATTGGGTTCGTTTTTGGGAGCGATATTTGTAGTTATTATAGGAATGGCGCTGAATAGTACCTTTTTGAAGGTAGTAGCGCAGAGCATATCAATAATAATGTTTGTGGGAATAATATATGCAACTGCGTGGAATGAAGGGGACAAGGATAAGAATCTTGTGGGATTCGGAAGGATAAAGGAGGACAAGCTCAAAGGCGTAAAGCTCGGAGCTATCGTAATGATACCGTATATGCTTTCGGGAGTTTTGCTTGTGCTGGGACTTTTAGGAATAACAACGGATCTCCAAGCGATATACCGTATAATACATTTTCAGATACTTGTGATATTAAACGAGCTTATGGAGGCAGCGAAATCCTCATGGAACGGGCTTATCTTCGGAACGCTTTACTATCTTTCGGTTCCGATAGCGAGCGGAGTGGGCTACTATTTGGGATATAAGAGAATAGCGGTACTTAATAAAATAATGTACGGAAAGCAGCCTACCGGAGCGGATAAAAAGTAAAAAAATAATCATAAAACAGTAATCGCCCTGCATATTTTTATGTAGGGTGATGTTGTATATGAAAGAAGCATTAAAGAAAGCATCGAGCGTAATATGCATAGTGTTCGCACTGATACTGATAATAGCGTATCTTCTGTTTAATGAAGAGGGGTACAGGAAGTATATAAACGCGAGTGCGGTTGGGAGTGCGTACAGAACTACCGTTGTAATAGATGCGGGACACGGCGGAGTAGACGGCGGAGCAGTAGGTGTAGGTGGAATAATTGAGAAGGATATAAACCTTGCGATAGCCAAAAAGCTGAAGGAAATACTTACCGTGTGGGGATATGACGTGGTAATGACGCGGGAAAGCGACGTGTCGATACACGATAGCTCCGCAACAACGATACGGGAAATGAAGCGGTCTGATTTAAACAACAGATTGAAGCTTGTGCAGAGTGTTCCCAATGCGGTATTTATAAGTATACATCAAAATATATTCGGTCAAACGAGCTGTGACGGAGCGCAGGTGTTTTACGGTCCGAAGTGTTCCGACAGTGCGAGCTTTGCGAAGATAACGCAGAATAATTTAAAGTCGCTTCTTCAGAATGAGAATAACAGAGTGGAAAAAGAAGCTGGGGACAATTTATTTTTGCTTTACAATTTAGAGATACCCGCTTTACTCGTTGAATGCGGATTTATCTCGAATGAAGCGGAAGCAAAGCTATTGACCGACGAGGAATATCAGTATAAAATAGCATTTGTAATATTTTATTCATTGAGTGAGTACCTTGCAAGTGAAGCGTAGAGGGAAGGGTGAAAGAAAGTGAAGTCAAAAACAGCGTACGTGTGTTCCAATTGCGGATATGAGAGTATTAAATGGAGCGGAAAATGTCCGGAGTGTAATGAGTGGAACACGATGGAAGAGGTAGTAAGGAATATAGTGACAGCAGCTTCTTCAAAAAGGGTATCAAAGCAATGG
>CAJGEB010000099.1 GCA_904502045.1 uncultured Oscillospiraceae bacterium | reverse complement strand
TTCACTGCAGACTCTTTTGAGTACATTTTGGGGAAAATCCCGCAAATTTTCGATGTCGATTCCGCAATCGTACTGTGACAGCATACACGCGACGCAAGATTTTGAGTGGCTTATACTGAATTTTATATCGGGACGCTGCAAAAAGTAAGGCTTACCTTGCTCGGTGCAGGCTGTTTCGAGCTTCGAAAGGGAAAGGGAGTACTCCTTATTTAAAGCGTACTCCAGAAGCAGCCGCCCAAGTATACTGCCCGCACTTTTTTTTGCATTAAGAAAATCCGGCAAAGAGCGGTTCTTTGCCGGAAGAATATTTTCGATGGAAGCTGAATCAGAAAAAATATATATCATTAGTTACTCCGATCATTACTGAAAAATATCATCAAAAATATCGAACCAAGGAGGTGAAACGGATCCGGAACCTGAGTTTTCTTCATCGGGGCCTTCGGGTTCGGGCTCCTCTACCGCGTGCAGCGTGCAGTAGCTGGGAGTATTCCAGCTCTTGTAATAGCCTTTGCGGACGTTTTTGCACTCCTCGGTAGCAAGATCGCCGGTATCGTTGCAGAATTCCAGAGTGAGTACCGATTCATCAAGCTCAAAATCCTTATACGGCAGGTCCTTGTGGATTCCCTCCATAATATTTTTCCATATCAATGTAGAAGGATATTTTATATAATCCACAGATTCCCAAATATCGTATCCGTAATAAACGGCACCGATATAATAGGGAGTCAGTCCGACGAATAAAAGGTCGTAGTTGTTGGAGGAGGTACCGGTCTTACCTACGGTAGGCATAGAGGAAAGTTTTGCGCCGGTACCGGATCCGTTAGAAGCGTTTACTACCTGCCACATAAGCCTGTTTATGATGGTAGCGGATTCAGAGGACATCGCCTGCTCAGGAGCATAATCCTTTTCGAGAATGAGGTTACCGTTGAAGTCGTAGACCTTTGTATAGGAGTGGGGAGCGTGGTAAACTCCGCCGTTACCGAAAATTTGGTATGAAGCCGCAAGCTCAAGCATAGTAGCGCCGTGTGTGAAGGAACCAAGCGACATAGGCGCAATATCAATATCGCTATCAACGAGGGTGCTTATGTGGAGCTTTTGGGTAAGGAAATCGAAGCATCTTTGCGGACTCATAGCATTAACGAGCCGAACGGGAACGGTGTTAGCAGATATTGCAAGTGCGCGTTCGACTGTTATGGGGCCGTAGTAGGTTTCGTAGTAGTTGACGGGGAAATCCGCACGGTTCCAACCGTTTTCTCCGTACTTAAACACGGGGGAATCATCGAAGATGGTGGAATAGGTTATGAGGTCCTGCTCAAAAGCTACGGCGTAGGCGGAAATCGGCTTAATGGTGGATCCGATATGTCTTTCAGCCATCGTTGCACGGTTAAAGGCACGGTTACCTTCCTTTTCGCCGCGGGCTCCGACCACAGCCTTTAGTGCACCTGAGTAATCGAGAATGACCATTCCTGATTGCGGCTTCGTTTCGTTGCGTACTTCGGGGAAGGTACTGTCATCGAGGTATTTTTCCTCAATATGCTCCTGCATTTCGAGGTCTACGGTCGTGTATATACGCAGTCCGGCATTACCGATAAAGTTTACAGCTTCGGCAGCGGTGTAGCCGTACTTTTCCATCAGATCGTCGCGTACCTCGTTGATTACGTGGTCAACGAACCAGCTTTGGTAAGGATTTGAGCTGTCATCGACTATTTTGTTAGTCAGCGGAACTATTTCCTCTGCCATAGCCTCATCGTATTCTTCCTGTGAGATGTAGCCTATCTCAAGCATGGTGTTGAGGGTATAAGTACGGCGGGTGATGTTGTTAGTTGCGGTCTTTTCGCTGGCTAGGTGGAACTTAGAGGGGTTTTGGGTAATAGATACCAAAGCAGCGCATTCCGCAAGAGAAAGCTCGCTTACGTCCTTATCAAAGTAGTACAGAGCAGCCGCCTGAACACCGTTAGTGTTGTTGCCGAGGGGAATAATATTGAGGTATGCCTCAAGAATATCCTCTTTGGTATAATTTTTCTCAAGGGTAAGAGCGCGCATTATCTCTCGAATTTTGCGGTCTACTCTTACAGCGTTATCCCTTGTTACGTTTTTAATAAGCTGCTGAGTAATGGTAGATGCTCCGCGCATACTGTCACCGAAGCAGTATTTTACGAATGAGTAAACGGTACTCTGCCAATCTACTCCTTGGTGTGAATAAAAGCGCTTGTCCTCGCAGGCGATAGCTGCCTTTATCAGATAGTCGGGCATATCCTCATAGTCCACCCAAACGCGATTTTCGTCAGCCTGCATACGATGCATCTCAACGTAATCCACACCGTCCATTGATACTATGTCGGACGGATCGGTTTCGTCGCCGTAGACGTTTTCGGCGTACATTATGGTCGTGTAACTAAGCTCAAGGTTGCGCAGATCAACTACCTCAGCTTCGCCTATCATATTAAATACGTAAACAGCCATAACGGCGACCACAACGCAGGCGGTAATTATTACCACAACGAAAATCGACATCAGCAGTCTGAAAAATGCCGAGAAAAATCCACCGACGGGTCTTATCACATCACCTGCGGCTCCGTGCGCGTTTTTGGGAGTACGGCGGTTTGAATTGTTGGATTTCTTTGAAAAACTCATAATATAAGGTTATCTCCTTTCGGAAGAAAAATTTCAAAAATCAGACTATATGCTCCTATTATAACACAAATAAAGAAAAAGTTGTTAACGGAAATAAAAATTTTTCCTTTTCTTATATTATATAATGTAAAGAGGAAAGAAAAAAGGGGGTACGCACTGTTTTTTGTATTTTTGTGAATAATAAATGCGAAGAAGTGGGGAGATTTATTGACAAAGGCAAAGTAAAACGATAAAATATGAAACAGAGGCGCGAGTGCGCAATATTGAAAGGACGGTAGGAACAGTGAAAAACAGCGAAAAGACTATGGAGAAGATAGTAGCTCTTTGCAAGGGAAGAGGATACGTTTACCCCGGAAGCGAGATTTACGGCGGACTCGCTAATACTTGGGATTACGGTCCTCTCGGCGTAGAGTTTAAGAATAATGTAAAAAGAGCGTGGTGGAAAAAGTTTGTGCAGGAGTCCCCTTACAATGTAGGACTCGACAGCGCGATACTTATGAATCCGCAGGTATGGACTGCTTCGGGACATGTTGTTAACTTCAACGATCCGCTGATAGACTGCAAGAGCTGTAAGATGAGATACCGCGCAGATAAGCTGATTGAGGATTTTAATGCCGAACGCGGAGTATCGGTTCAGGTTGACGGTATGACCAACGAAAAGCTTACCGAGTATATAAAGGAGAACGGTGTTTGCTGTCCCAACTGCGGTAAGAGTGAGTTTACCGATATAAGAAAGTTTAATATGATGTTTAAGACTCATCAGGGTGTTACCGAGGACAGCGCAAACGAGGTTTATCTCAGACCTGAAACTGCACAGGGTATATTCGTAAACTTTGCAAACGTTCAGCGTACCGCAAGAAAGAAGCTTCCTTTTGGAGTGGGACAGATAGGAAAGTCCTTCAGAAATGAGATCACTCCCGGAAACTTCACCTTCCGTACCCGTGAGTTTGAGCAGATGGAGCTTGAGTTTTTCTGCAAGCCGGGTACCGACCTTGAGTGGTTTGCTTACTGGAAAGAAGAGTGCCGTAAGTGGCTTGACAGCCTCGGAATGAAGAGCGAAAACGTACGCTTCCGCGACCACGAGAAAGAGGAGCTGTCGCACTATTCTGCGGCTACCACCGACGTTGAATTTTTGTTCCCGTTCGGATGGGGCGAGCTGTGGGGAATTGCAGACAGAACTAACTTTGACCTTTCGCAGCACATGGAATATTCCACGAAATCGCTTGAGTATTTTGATCAGGAGACCGGTGAGAAGTATATTCCTTATGTAGTTGAGCCGTCGCTTGGCGCGGACAGAGTAGCACTTGCGTTTTTGTGCGACGCGTACGACGAGGAAGAGGTCGGAGAGGGCGACGTTAGAGTAGTGCTTAGACTTCATCCGGCACTTGCTCCCTTCAAGGCGTGTGTACTTCCGCTTTCGAAGAAGCTCTCCGAAAATGCTGAGAAGCTCTTTACCCGTCTTGCTAAAAAGTATAACGTGGACTACGATGAGGCAGGCTCCATCGGTAAGAGATATCGCCGTCAGGATGAGATCGGAACTCCCTTCTGCATCACCTACGACTTT
>CAJGEB010000098.1 GCA_904502045.1 uncultured Oscillospiraceae bacterium | reverse complement strand
TGCTATATTATAGGAGACACAGGCGAAGAAGGGGTAATAATTGATCCGGGAGCTAACGCAGAAATAATAAAGAAAGTAATCAAGAGTGAAGGACTTATTCCGAAAGAGATACTTCTGACACACGGACATTTTGACCATATCGGTGCGGTGCGGGAGCTTATGGAGGAGTACGGAATAAAGGTGCGAGTACATAAAGCGGATAGGGATATGCTTTTGGATCCCGAAGTTTTTTGGGGATTTAAGATGAATTTCAAAGCTCCTGAGTGCGATGAAGAGGATTGCCTAAAAGACGGAGATGTACTTGAGGTTGGGAAATATAAAATAGCGGTATATCACACTCCGGGACATTCGAGAGGATCGGTGGTGTATATGATAGAGGATGCGCTTATAACGGGGGACACCTTGTTCGAGGGTTCGATAGGGCGCACCGATTTTGAGGGCGGAGATATGTCGCAGATGAAGGAGTCCCTGAAAAGACTTTCGCGACTTGAGGGGGACTATAAAATTTACGCCGGACACGGTGAAGATACGAGTTTGGAATATGAAAAAGAGAACAATATGTATATGAGAAGGTTATGATGGAGCTTATAATAAAGGGACATGAGTTCGGATATGAAATGGAGTCGGTCTGCAGAATATTTTTGGGACCGGAAAAAATAATAACAACGAATGAAAAAGGCGGCGCAGAGGAGTATCTCTTGACGGAGCTTAAAGTTTCGGGGGATAAGATAGAGCTGTACGCACAGCTCAGCTTAAAGGGTAAAAGTGAAAGCCAGTATGCTTTAAGCGAGAGGAGTGCAGGCGAAAAAGAATGGGAAAGAGCGCTCGGAGTCGCAGCTTACAAGTGTTTTTCGAGGATATTGGGGGTAACTCCGCCTTGGGGAGCGTTGACGGGAATAAGGCCGGTAAAATTAGCGGCGGAATTAAAAGATAAAGGGTGTTCGGATGAAGAGGTAGTATCTGAATTTAAGAAAAATTATCTTGTTGCGGAAGATAAAGCAAGACTTATGGTTGAAACTGAAAAACACGAAACCGATATAATAAAGCGTTCGGGAGAAAAATCGTTCAGCCTTTATATCGGAATACCGTTTTGCCCGACCCGTTGCAAATATTGTTCGTTTGTGTCCCATGCAATAGAAAAGACGAGAAAGCTGATACCGGAATACGTGGAAAAGCTTGTCAAGGAGATAAGCTTTACGGGCGAAATGGTAAAAAGACTCGGACTTGAGCTTGAAACCGTGTATATGGGAGGCGGAACTCCGACGACGTTGTCAGCAAAGGAGCTTGAAGTTATACTGAGTGCGGTAAATGAGAGCTTTGATGTGAGCGGTGTGAAGGAGTACACGGTAGAAGCGGGCAGACCTGATACTATAACAAGAGATAGGTTAGAAGCGCTCAAGAGGTGCGGAGTAGACCGAATCAGTGTAAATCCGCAAACGATGAATGACAAAATACTTGAGGTAATCGGCAGAAAACACACGTCGGAGCAAACGCTTGAAGGCTACCGACTTGCGAGAGAGGTCGGATTTGACGTTATAAATATGGACGTTATAGCAGGACTTCCCGGTGAAAGCGTAGACAGTTTTTGCAGGACTATGGATATCCTGACGGAACTTAAACCGGAGAATATAACAGTCCATACATTATCAATAAAGCGTTCGGCTGAGCTTGCTGAAAACGGAAGAGATATATTTATAAAAGGCGGCGAGAGAGCAGCGGAAATGCTCGAGTATTCCCAAAAGAAGCTGAAAGCGGAAGGGTATTTTCCGTACTATTTATATCGCCAAAAGAATATGCTCGGAAGCCTTGAGAACGTGGGATTTTCCTTAAGCGGCAAAGAGGGACTTTATAACGTATATATTATGGACGAAACTCATACTATTTTTGCTGTGGGAGCAGGAGCCTCGACTAAGCTGAAGGATCAGCACAGCGGAAGGATAGAGCGAATATTTAACTATAAATTTCCGTATGAATATATTGAAAGATTTGACTCTGTAATAGAAAGAAAACGGAAAGCGGAGGAGTTTTATGATGCAAATAGAGGTAAGGAAGCTGCAGGTATCTGATAATAATTTTAAAGCGCAGCATAATATTGAGAAATTTATAAAAGAGGCAGAGGATAGATATAACGGTGAGATAAGAAGGGTAGCCGAGGGAGTGCGCGAAAGCATAGAGAGCAAATCCATAATGATGATATGCGGACCGTCGGCTTCGGGCAAAACGACTACTGCGGGGAAAATAAGAAAGATACTGGGAGAATACGGAATAAAAGCTCCGGTAGTGTCGCTTGATGATTTTTACTTTCCGACAGAAAAACTCCCACGAACCGAAGATGGAAAGATAGATTTCGAGTCTGTTTACGGACTTGACCTTGAGCTTTTGTGGAAGTGCTTTAAAGAGCTTATAGAAACCGGAAAAGCGGATTTTCCGAGGTATGATTTTAACTCCAAAAAGCAGATAATGGGAGAAAATCATATAGAGATAGGCAAGAAAGATATACTGATAATTGAGGGGATCCACGCGTTAAATCCGGTAATAAGCGAGAAATTGAATAAGGAGTCCTTTATAAATTTATATATAGAGGCTACGGCGGAATTCAGCGACGGAGATAAAGTACTGTTAAAAGCAGGAGATACGAGGATGATACGCAGGATGGTGAGGGACTATCACCACAGAGCATCATCGCTTGATAATACGATGGATATGTGGAAGGGAGTAATAGAGGGAGAGGAGAAGTATATCAGGCCGTACATTCACCTTGCGGACTATATAGTTAATACTTCTCACGATTACGAGCCGAATATATTTCATAATTATCTGTTTCCGCTTTTGGAAGAGGCGCTTAATAAAGGAAGCGAGTATGAGGGAACGTATAAAAGGCTGGAGTACGCATTGGATCGGTTTGATGATATATCAAAGGAATATATGCCTGAGGATTCCTTACTTCAAGAATTTATATTGTAAAAAGAGGAAATAAATGTTATATTAAAAAGAGGCGTTGTGAAAGGAGCTGTAAAAATGGCGGTTGAGATTAATGAGATATGGGAAGAAGTTAAGAAAGTGGCCGGAGCAGCGGAAAGGAAAACGGAAGAGATAATAGACAGATCGAAGCTGAAGCTTGATATAATGAATGTAAAAGGCGAGATAAGGAAGAAGTATGAAAGATTAGGAAAAGTGATATATGAGAACAGGTGCGGGAAGGTAGACGAAGAGGATATAATAAGCATATATATTTCTGAGCTTGACGAGCTGCACAAGAAACTGGAGAAGCTTGAAAGAAAAGCGGAAGAAAATAAAAAAGAGAAGAGCTGAGAGATAAATGATAGATTACGAAAAGTGCAAAAGGAGCGCGGAATATATACTGTCGCGCAGTAAACTGAGGCCTGCAACAGCGATAATACTCGGATCGGGACTGGGAGCCTTAACTAAAGAGCTTAGCGAAGGAGTAAAGATACCGTACGGAGAGATAGAAGCATTGGGTTGCGGGACTACGAACGGCGCGCATGAAGGAGCTCTTTATATAGGTAAACTTGACGGAGTTGAAGTGGCGTTATTTTCCGGAAGATTTCATTATTACGAGCAGTACGGATTTGATAAAGCGGGAAGTATGGTCGGAGTAATGAAGCTGATGGGAATTGAAAGAATGATAGTTACCAATGCGGCAGGAGCAGTAAATCCCGAGTTTAAAATAGGGGACTTTGTAATTATCAAGGACCATATAAAATTTTTTACAGAGAGTCCCGTGCGAGGAAACGTTGACTCGGAGTTTGGCGAAAGATTTTTTGATTTAAGCGATATATATAGTTCAAAGCTCAGAGCGGTAGCGAAGGAGTGCGGAAAAGAGGTCGGCGAGGAGCTTAAAGAAGGAGTATACTTTTTTATGCCGGGACCTCAGTATGAAACGCCGGCGGAAATAAGAGCAATAAGAATACTCGGCGGAGATCTGGTGGGAATGTCTACCGTTCCCGAGGTCATTACCGCAGGGTATTGTAAGCTGAAGGTATTGGGAATATCCTGCGTTACCAATATGGCGGCGGGAGTAACCGAGAATAAAATAAACGATGCAGAGGTAGTTGAGGTAACGGGAAGATCCGGTACAAGATTTTCCGCATTAATAAAAAAGATAGTGAAAGAGATAGATAAAGATGCTGTTTAAAGGTATTTGTTATATAGATGAGAATTTTAATGCTTCATACGGTAATATACTCGTAGAAGACGGAAAGATAG
>CAJGEB010000097.1 GCA_904502045.1 uncultured Oscillospiraceae bacterium | reverse complement strand
ATTAAGAGAAATGACCGGTATGTGAGATAGTCCCGCTTTTTCAAGCGCCCTGCGGATAAATCCGACGTAGTTGCTCGCTCTGCAGCAACCGCCCGTCTGTGTCATTATTATCGCAAGTCTATCGGTATTATATCTTCCCGACAATACCGCTTCCATTATCTGTCCCACAACCGTTATCGACGGAAAGCACGCATCGTTATTTACGTATTTGAGTCCCATATCAATCGCCCCACGGTTATCGTTACCCAAAATCTCCATATTGAATCCGTACTTTTTGAATACAGGCTCCAACAAATCAAAGTGTATCGGACTCATCTGAGGCGCGAGTATCGTATATTTTTCCTCAAACATCTGCTTAGTAAATTCAGCTCTCTTGTAAGCGAGCGGTTTGGGATCCGCCTTTATACCTCGCTCCTCACGCAGTTTCATCGCTGAAAGCAGGCTTCTCACCCTTATCCTTACAGCTCCCAGATTATTTACCTCATCTATCTTCAGTACGGTATACAGCTTATTGCAACGCTCCATTATCTCATTGACCTGATCCACCGTAACGGCATCAAGTCCGCAGCCGAAGGAGTTTAGCTGAATAATCTCAAGATCGTTGCGTTTGCATACGAACTCAGCCGCAGAATAAAGTCTTGAGTGGAAGGTCCACTGGTCGACTACTCTTAAGGGACGCTGCGGTGAAAAATCTATCGGTAAACTGTCCTCTGAAAGTACTGCAAGTCCGTAAGACGCGATAAGCTCAGGAATTCCGTGGTTTATTTCGGGATCCGCATGATAGGGTCTACCAGCAAGTACGACTCCCTTTTTATTATTTTTCTCCATCCACTCCAGAGCCTTGCTTCCCTGCGCTCTGATATCTTCCTTAGCCTTCAGCTGCTCAGCCCACGCCTTTTTGACAGCCGCAGCTACCTCTTTGGATTCAATTCCCCACTCCTCTTTGCAGACCGCTTCAAGTCTGCTGCGCACCGTATCTTCGCTTGTAAACGCAATAAACGGACGGATATATTTTACTCCTTTTTCGGAAATATCATCTACATTATTCTTTAAATTTTCGGGGTAAGACACAACAATCGGACAATTATAATGATTTTGCGCATTTTTTGTTTCTTTCCTCTCGAAAAATACACACGGGTGGAATATCGTCTTTATTCCGGAATTTATCAGACTCTGAACGTGTCCGTGAGCGAGCTTTGCAGGGTAGCATTCCGATTCAGAGGGAATCGACTCCATTCCGAGTTCGTAAATTTTGCGGTCCGAAACCGGTGATAATACAGCTCTAAAGCCGAGCTCCCTGAAAAATACCGCCCAAAACGGATAGTTCTCGTACATATTAAGTACGCGGGGTATTCCTATTATTCCGCGAAACGCTCTCTCTTCGGAAAGCGGCTCGTAGTCAAATATCCGCTTTTTCTTATACTCGAAAACATTCGGGCTCTTTTCTCCCTCATCTGTATTTCCGAGTCCCTTTTCGCAGCGATTTCCCGTTATATATCTGCGCTCTCCGGCAAACTTATTGACCGTCAGCACACATTTATTAATACACCCCTTGCAGCGTACTGTTGAAGAGGAATATGTCAGGGCAAGTATCTCATCAAGCGAAAGCATCGTCGTTTCCTGACCGTGATAGTGCTTTCTCGCGATGAGTGCTGCTCCGAACGCACCCATTATTCCCGCAATATCAGGGCATATCGCCTCTGTGTCAGCTATCTTCTCAAACGCACGCAGTACCGCCTGATTGTAAAAGGATCCCCCTTGAACCACTATATGATTACCAAGTTCAGTTGCATCCGCTATTTTTATAACCTTAAACAGCGCATTTTTTATTACGGAATACGCAAGTCCCGCAGAAATATCAGCAACCGGAGCTCCTTCTTTCTGCGCCTGCTTTACGTTGGAATTCATAAATACGGTGCATCTCGTTCCCAAGTCCACCGGATGCTTTGCAAAAAGCGCCTCTTTTGCAAAGTCTTGAGCCGTAAATCCGAGTGACGACGCAAAATTTTCAATAAAGGAACCGCATCCCGACGAGCACGCCTCATTAAGCATAACGGTATCTACAGCTCCGTTACGCAATTTTATGCATTTCATATCCTGTCCGCCGATATCCAGCACGCAGTCTACATCTTTGTCAAAATATGACGCCGCCGTACAATGCGCTATCGTTTCGACCTCTCCCTCGTCAAGTCGGAATGCCGCCTTCAGCAGTGCTTCTCCGTATCCCGTCGAGCAGCTCCTTACTATCTTTGCGCTGTCGGGAATCCTTTTTTTCAGCTCCTCTATCGCATTCATTGCCGTTTTTATCGGGTTACCCTGATTGTTTGCATAGTACGAAAACAGCAGCTCCCCATCTTTGCCTATAAGAGCTACCTTTGCCGTAGTCGAGCCTGCATCTATTCCGAGGAAGCACTCCCCCGAATACTTTTCAAGCTCCCCTCTTTTTATCGCCGCCTTACTATGCCTTTCGCAAAAGCTTGCATACTCCTCTTCATCTTTAAACAAAGGCTCCAAGCGCTTTATCTCAAATCTCAATGCCACTCCATTTTCGAGCCTTTTCAGCAGCTCATTTATATCTATCGCATCTGCTTCTTCACTCTCAAGTGCAGCTCCCATCGCCGCAAATAAATGAGAATTGTCAGGATCCACCGTCGTTTCAGGAGTAAGTCCAAGAGTACGCACAAACGCCTTCTTCAGCTCGGAAATAAAATGTAACGGTCCGCCCAAAAACGCAACACACCCGCGTATCGGTTTTCCGCACGCAAGTCCTGATACCGTCTGATTAACTACCGCCTGAAAAATAGATGCCGCAAGGTCCGCTTTGGAGGCTCCCTCATTAATAAGCGGCTGTATATCCGTTTTGGCAAATACTCCGCATCTCGCCGCAATCGGATATATCTCTTTATACTCCTTTGCCGCCTCATTCAGTCCATCAGCATCGGTCTGCAGGAGCGACGCCATCTGGTCAATAAACGAGCCCGTACCTCCGGCGCAAACTCCGTTCATTCTCTCGTCGAGTCCGCCGTTAAAGTAAATTATTTTTGCATCCTCTCCGCCAAGCTCTATCGCTACGTCCGTTTGAGGCGCAACATATTGTAAGGCGGTCGCTACTGCGACCACCTCCTGTATAAATTCTATCCCTAATGCCTTCCCGAGATTTATCGAGCCCGAACCCGTTATCTTTATCTTAAGCTCACAATCTCCTAATTCTTCTTTTGCCTGCGCAAGAATCTCCGTCAAGGTACGCTGTGTATGAGCCTGATGACGACGGTACTGTCCAAACAAGGTTTCACCGTTATCATCAAGTATTACAAGCTTTACCGTAGTAGAGCCTATATCTATTCCCGCTCTGTACCTTTTCATCCTTTTCCTCCGAACTCAAAATATTAATGTTTTTTCACCAGTACCTTTAAATAATCTCTCAAATATAAAACAAACGATACTATCACAAATACCATACAAACGCATATCAAAATATCGGCAAGCGTATCAGATATCGTCGGAAACAAAATCAATACTATCATTATACTATACAGCACTACTGTGTTCGCTTTGCCAAACCACTTTGCTCCCGTAACCTCATTCTGCTTTTTTATAACTATGTACCCGACAACTACCATCACAATTTCTTTCAGTACAAATATTACTATGAGTGCGAGCATTAATTTATATTTCGCGATAAGACAAATTATTATTACACCCTGCGTAGCCTTATCTGCTATCGGGTCCAGTATCTTTCCCAAATCCGATACCATATTGTACCTTCTCGCTATAAACCCGTCTACTATATCCGTTAACCCCGAAAGGCAAATTACCCCTATCGCCGCATAATAATTCCCTACCTCGCAATACAGGTATACTATCACCGGTATCAGCAAAAATCTGAACAAGCTAAGCAGGTTCGGTATTGTCAGCACCTCATCTTTTTTAAGCAACCTTCGCATACAAGACATTCCTTTTTTCAGCAAAATTCGTCATTTTTCTTCTCTGCTATCCTTTTAATTGTATACAATTTTGCGTTATTTTGTCAATACTTTAGGCGCCGTTTTATTACGTTTTACGGATAGTCCTCGTCTTGCATTTCGGACATCCTATATCAAGTCTGCCTCTACCCTTCGGTGCTCTTAAATATGTCTTGCATTTCGGACATTTGAAATACTTATGTGTTTTGCGTTCCTTCCACATCTTTCTTCTCAATGAAAAAAACTTCTTTATCTTACCCGATATCTTCAGATACTTCTCTCTTT
>CAJGEB010000096.1 GCA_904502045.1 uncultured Oscillospiraceae bacterium | reverse complement strand
TTTTTCGGAAGCGATTTTGAAGAAGCGAGAGTAGTGGTGGGCGAGGGCGACACCTTGAAGCTCGGAAAACATGAGCTCACTTTCGTAACCGCTCCGATGGTACACTGGCCTGAGGTAATAGTAACGTACGACAGCTTTGATAAGGTGCTTTTCTCTGCGGACGGCTTCGGAAAGTTCGGAGCATTGGATGTGGATGAAGAATGGACTGATGAAGCGAGAAGGTATTATATAGGAATAGTCGGAAAGTACGGAGCTCAGGTGCAAAATCTTCTGAAAAAGGCGTCGGGACTTGATATTGCAAAGATATGCCCGCTTCACGGACCGGTACTCAGCGAAAATTTGGGTTACTATCTTGATTTATATAACACCTGGTCGAGCTACCAGCCTGAAGAAGAGGGAATAGTGATAGCCTACACTTCTGTTTACGGAAACACGAAAAAAGCGGTAATGCAGCTTGCGGAAAAGTTAAAGGCTAACGGAAGTCCCAAGGTAGTTGTGCACGACCTTGCGAGATGTGATATGGCTCAAGCGGTAGCGGACGCATTCAGGTACAGTAAAATAGTTTTGGCGACGACGACCTACAATGCTGATATTTTCCCGTTTATGAGGGAGTATATAGACCATCTCACAGAGAGAAATTTCGCCAACAGAACGGTAGCCTTTATAGAGAACGGAAGCTGGGCTCCTCTCGCGGCAAAGATAATGAGAGGCGAGCTTGACAAGTGTAAGAACTTGACATTTGCTGAAAATATCGTAAAAATAATGTCCTCGCTTTCCGAGGAAAGCTTAAATCAGATTGCGGCTCTTGCTGAGGAGCTTTGCAAGGATTATCTCGCGCAGCAGGATTCCACAGCCAACAAAAATGACTTAAAGGCATTGTTTAATATCGGCTACGGACTGTATGTGGTTACCTCAAATGACGGCAAAAAAGATAACGGACTTATCGTTAATACGGTAACGCAGGTAACCAGCGCTCCCAACAGAGTAGCGGTTACAATAAACAAGGCGAACTATTCCCACCATATTATCAAGCAGACGGGGAAGATGAATATTAACTGCCTTACCGTTGAGGCACCGTTTAAGGTATTTGAGCAGTTTGGATTTGTAAGCGGAAGAAATGTAGATAAATTTGCGGATTGCAAGCCGCTGCGTTCCGATAACGGACTTGTATTTTTACCCAGATACATTAACTCGTTTATGTCGCTTAAGGTGGAGCAGTATATTGATCTTGATACTCACGGAATGTTTATCTGCTCGGTAACTGAGGCGAGAACCATATCTGACAAAGAAACAATGACATACGCCTATTATCAGGAGAGTGTCAAGCCTAAGCCTGATACAGATGGCAAGAAGGGCTACGTCTGCAAGGTGTGCGGATATGTATATGAGGGCGACGAGCTTCCTGAGGATTTTATCTGTCCTCTTTGCAAGCACGGAGCAGCCGACTTTGAAAAATTAAAATAATTATATAAAAAGTATTCGGAGGTAGAAGAAAATGGAAAAATATATGTGTGATGCGTGCGGCTGGGTATATGACGAGGCAAAGGGAGATGCTGAGATCGGAATAGCTCCCGGAACCAAGTTTGAGGATCTTCCCGTGGATTTCTCTTGTCCTCTTTGCGGACTCGGTAAAGACTCCTTCAACAAATACTTATAATATTTGAACCGAAAACTGAATTCGCCCAGAGCTTTAAAAGGCTGTGGGCATTCTTTTTGTGTTCTGAAAACAAAAATCGAGTGTCCATAACTCAAATCTGTTATGAACACTCGATATGGTGCGGGTAACAGGACTTGAACCTGCACGAAGTCGCCCCCACTAGAACCTGAATCTAGCGCGTCTGCCAATTCCGCCATACCCGCCAATAAATTCATGCAGCGATTATAACATACCGCAACATATTTAAATTGACCTTAAGTAGTATACAGCTAATAAAGGATTTTGTCAAGAGTAAAAAACAAGAAGAATAGTAAAAAGGCAAAAAACGACAAAAAAATTAAAAATCTATTTACAAATGATGAACAGAGTGATAAAATTGGAGTTGATAAATTTTCAGAGGCGATAGCATAACCGAGATACCGACAAGATACATAGTGATGTAGCCGGATATTCGGCGGGCTTGGTACGATCTTGTCGAAAGACAGGATCTTTTTTCATGTCGTTTTAGTAGATAGCGAAGTCTTTGAGAAGGAAATCAAAAATAGGAGGTAGAAGGAAATGAAACTTGTTTACGATGTCAAGGACAAGCCTAAATTTGCTCAATTGATTGTATTTGCAATACAGCAATTGCTTGCGATTATGGCGGCAACATTGGTGGTACCGGTAATAACCAACGGAAGAGCGGGACTTGTCGGAGAAGATGCGATGAGTACTGCGGCGGCGCTTTTCGGAGCAGGTTTGGGTACGATAGTGTACGTACTGTTCACAAGAGCAAAGAGTCCTGTATTTTTGGGATCTTCGTTTGCATTTTTGGGATCCATGGCGGCTGCATTTGCCGGAGCGGTATCTGCCCAGCTCGGATATGTAGGACTTATCCTCGGAGCCGTTTTTGCGGGACTTGTATATGTTATTATTGCGGTTATAGTAAAATTTGCGGGAGTAGGCTGGATAAATAAGCTTATGCCTGCGGTAGTAATCGGACCGACTGTTGCGATAATCGGACTTTCCCTTGCGGGCGGAGCGGTAAGCGATCTTCAGACAGCACCTGCAGGAGGGGACTCCAGAATAGCGATCGTTTGCGGACTCGTTACATTAGCCGTAACGATGCTTTGTTCGGTATTCGGAAAAAGAATGATGAAGCTGATACCTTTTGTACTCGGAATACTTGCAGGATATGCAGTAGCAACGGTGTTCACCGTTATAGGAAATGCAGCAGGAATCGATGCGCTTAAGGTTATAAACTTCAGTGTGTTTGAGTCCTTGCTTGAGAACGGAAAGGTAACCTTTAATACGTTTATCAGTGTACCTGATTTTACTTTCCTGACAGCGATCAAAGGAGTAAAAGAGATAAGCGGCTCTTACGTTGCGACGATAGCAGTTGCGTATATACCGGTAGCATTTGTCGTATTTGCAGAGCATATTGCCGACCATAAAAATATTTCTTCCATTATCGGAAAGGATCTTCTTGAGGAACCCGGACTTCACCGCACATTACTCGGTGACGGAGTCGGTTCGATGGTAGGGGCATTTTTCGGCGGTTGTCCGAATACAACTTACGGTGAGTCGGTAGCGTGTGTGGCTATTACCGGAAATGCATCTGTTGTGACTATCATAGCAGCAGCGGTCGGAGCGGTAATAATCTCATTTTTGAATCCGTTTGTAGCGTTTGTAAACTCCATTCCGAGCTGTGTAATGGGTGGAGTATGTATGGCGCTTTACGGATTTATAGCGGTAAGCGGACTTAAGATGATACAGAAGGTAAACTTCGAAAATAACAGAAATCTGTTTGTTGCATCTGTAATACTTATTGCGGGAATCGGAGGACTTACTATCTCCTTTGGTAAGGTTACGATTACGACAACCGCGTGTGCGCTTATCCTCGGAATACTTGCTAATTTGATGCTTTCTAAGGCTAAAGAGGACTAATTTATACGCAGTAAATTAAAGATAACCCTTCTTCTGAATTAAGGAAGAGGGGTTATTATTTTTAGCTGATATTTTAGCTTAAACAAGCGGCTTTCACGGAATCGAGAGTTCCTTAATTAAATTGGAATTAATTATATAATAAATAGAGATAACAAAAGCAGTTTTAGTCAGCGGGGTATTTACATATGGGGGATTTTTGGGTATAATAAAATGATTGATAATCGCGAAAACAGCGGAGGGAAGAGTATGGACAAATTCATACTTCACAGTAAATATAAGCCCACGGGCGACCAACCTCAAGCGATAGAGAAGCTGACAGAGGGGGTAATAAAGGGGTATTCGGACCAAACTCTTCTCGGAGTAACCGGTTCGGGTAAGACTTTTACTATGGCTAATATTATCGCGAATGTGAACCGTCCGACGCTGATTTTGGCGCATAATAAAACACTTGCAGCACAGCTTTGCTCCGAGTTTCGCGAGTTTTTTCCCGAAAACGCGGTGGAGTATTTCGTATCCTACTACGACTACTACCAGCCTGAAGCCTATATTGCGGGAACCGACACATATATAGAAAAGGACAGTGCGATAAATGATGAGATAGAGAAGCTTCGCCACTCGGCTACCGCATCTCTTTCTGAACGCAACGATGTAATAATAGTAGCAAGTGTGTCCT
>CAJGEB010000095.1 GCA_904502045.1 uncultured Oscillospiraceae bacterium | reverse complement strand
TCACCTGCGGCTCCTGCTGCTCCGGTGGGTCCTGTGGGACCAATTTCTCCTGCGGCTCCCGTTGCACCCGTGGGTCCGGTGGGACCTATCTCGCCTGCGGTTCCCGTTGCACCCGTGGGTCCGGTGGGACCAGCTTCGCCTGCGGCTCCCGCTGCGCCGGTGGGGCCTGTGGGACCAATTTCGCCTGCGGCTCCGGTTGCGCCTGTGGGGCCTGTGGGACCAATTTCGCCCGCGGCTCCGGTTGCTCCTGTGGGGCCGGTGGGACCCGTTGCTCCCGGAATTCCTGCAGGACCTGTGGGACCGGTGGGTCCCGCAATCATCGACGGACAACAGCAGCTATTATATCCACAGCGCGAATCCACACCTCTTATAATATTCATATTCATCTCATCGCAGTTAGGCATCATATACCTCCTTTTTATTTCGCCGCATTTTTACCTGCGGCCTTTATCAGTATATGCTCCGTGCCTTTTTTGCGTTAAAAAAGGACCCAAAGCCGTAGCTTCGGGTCCTTAAAATGTCCAATTTATTTGAGGTTATCAAACGCCTCGTCGAGTATCTTGAGGTTTTCGCTTACCATATAGTTATCCGCATCGTCCACCATCTTATAAGTATTCGCATAGCGGAACTGCCAAATCTCGTATCCGCCGCGGCAGATCTGATCCTGAGAGGGCAGATATGCAAGAGAACCGTTAGAATTGGAAAGGCAAAGTGTGTGGCTGAACTTGCTGTATCTGCGCAAACGCAGGGTCATCTCTATAAACATCTCAAACTGGAAGGGTACTATCGCGGTGTTTCCGATAGCCAAAATACTCTGAGGGAAAACATAATGACTCTTTATATCTCCCGACTCATATTCTTTGATGATATCCTCCCAGCGTACAAGCTCATTTATCTCTCTGAATCTTTCCTCTGAAATCAGCTTCTCCTCACTACCAAGACGCTTAAGCTCCGCAAGCGCAGTTTCCTTCGGGGGCAGCGGATCGTAGGGTACCCGAACGTCGCCGTTTGTTACGCTCATCGGAGCATTTCTCCACTCCTTGATGGAACGCCATGCGCGAACAGCATCGTGTCCCGCCTTCTTACCAAGCTCAATAGCTACTTCGTAGCTCTGTGTTGTTTCTCCGTTCGGACAGCAGGGACCCGTTTCACCGTTGGATCCTGCCAAAAACAGCGCAACTCCGCCCACTTCTCTTTCGACGACGTCCTTCATAGCTCCGGGCCAGTCGCGAGTGATCTCAGGATTCGCTCCCGATGCGGTAGCGTGAGCACTGTAATGTATCATATTGAGGATCATCTCGCCGCTCTCGGCATCCTTGAAGGACATAACCGTCATTTCCTTATCCATAAGTCCCCACGGACACTGACCGAGCACAATTTCGCCGCCGGGCGCAACTTCACGACGGTTAGCAGCTACGTAGCTATCGGTAACTCCCACTCCGAACAATGCAGGACGCAAGGAATCCACCGCAGTCCTCGCCGCACTTACCGCTTTCGGCAGCATCGTATTATACATAAAATCGTGGTTACCCTCGCCCCAACCGGTACGCTTTTCGGTAGTGTTGGGACCCGAATGTGTGTGGCTCGTATTAACTATAATATTTTTATACGGGACTCCCGTTTCTTTTTCTACCGCGCTGCGTATAACTCCGCAAATTATCGGCGGACAGGTGCAAACGTCAAACGCTATAACTATAGATCTCGTATCTCCGTACTCAAACGCCGCTACAGTTGCGTAAAGATCATCTCCCACAGCCTCAGCAGGTCTTCCCGGTGCATACCCAAAAAGTATCGTTCCTATAGGCGGAGTGATTACATCTCTGCCGACTCCGACTTTTAATGTTTTTTCAGGCACTTCTATTCCCCCTTAATATTAATTCTATCTTAAATTAACGGTACAGTTTTGTACAGCTTCATTATATCCCCCGTTTTTTGAAAATTCAATACATTTTAAAACAATTAAATAAAAATTCATTACTGCACAAAAACAATAATTTGAGAGAATATAAAAATCCTCCGAAGAGAACTTCTCCTCGGAGAATTACTTATAAATATTACTTCAAAATCTTGCTCTTACCGATGCCGCTCTTTAGCTTTGCCGTCATAGGTACTACTCTTGATTTCCATTTTGCCCGCGGCTCCTGCATATTTTTCTTATCCGGCGACGGAAACTATAACAGCTACAAACTCTTCTTCCGTTACACCGTCTGCCCAAAGTAAAAATCCTACTCCTCGGTACATAAATTCAGCATAGTAGTCACAATTAGGGTTTCTTTAGTGGTGCCGGCGGCAGGCTTCGACCCCCTTTTTAGATAAAAAGTAATATGATGCCAAAACTATAAGTTTTACACTCGCTCTTCTACCGCGTGCCTCGAAGCAAAAACAAAAACAGCACCTGAAGGCGCGAATTGCCTCCAGGCGCTGCCTGGTGCCGGCGGCGGGGGTCGACGCGCATTGCTACGCAATCCGCACGGCTCGGAAATTTCCTCGCCCCTTTTGCCTAAAAACCATTCACTGAATGGTTTTCTTTACGGCCAAAGCCCTCTCAGGCTTCGACCCCCTTTTCAAACAAAAAAGCAATAGGATGCCAAAAGGCATCCTATTACTTTTGGTGCCGGCGGCGGGGGTCGAACCCGCACGGTATCGCTACCACTGGATTTTGAGTCCAGCACGTCTGCCAATTCCATCACGCCGGCGAAACATACTTATTATATATGATACTTTCGTAACAATCAAGTACATTTTTAAACTTTTCTTCTAAAAAATTTTTGAGGAACCGCTTTTTTACTTTATCGGCTCCTTACAACGCATATTTTACATCTGCGGCTCCTCTGCGAGCATTCTTCTGTATTCGCAAAAATCCACCACATTATTTTTCCTTTCTTTTAAAGGTATGGCGACGGATATTACCCTTTCCTCGTAGCCTGCTTCGCCGCGTACTCTCTCCTGAGAAAGAAAGAATATTGCCGCCATGGCTCCCACAAGTAGAAAGGCGGTCATTAGTCCGAAAAAGGTATCCGCTTTCTTATCAAAAAAGAGAAATACCGCAAGTCCGATCACGGCTCCCAGGATCCACGCGCAGCCCAAGGACCTCTTCTTCACCGTCGAATACAGACCGATTCCGAGAAATATTATGCTCACTATCATTCCTATTCCCATATCCGTCGCCTCCTTTGTCTATATATTACTAAAAGTGCTGTCCGATAAAACTCCCTCTGCTTGCCGTTTTTGAAAAAATTACAGCTTTTCGACTGTATCTCCTTGTATATCTCAAGTTTTAGTTGTAAAATTTATTCGGATAACTTTTTAGGAGAAAGTAATATGGATATATTTGTTGTTATTTTAATAATCCTCGGTGCACTCGCACTGATTTTCGCCGCCTTTCTTTTTATGATAGCTCCGAACAAAAAGCGGGATCTCTCGGCCCTTACCTCTAATATATATGCTCACCGCGGACTCCACACTTCAAACCGCATATTACCCGAAAATTCACTGCCTGCTTTTGCCGCCGCCAAAAAGTACGGCTGCGGTGTTGAGCTTGATGTGCGACTCACTCAAGATAAAAAGCTCCTCGTTTTCCACGATGATAATTTCAAAAGAATGTGTGGGAACCCGCGGGCTGTCGCCGGTACCCCTTACAGCATAATCTCCGAGCTGCGACTACTTTCTTCGGATTACGCTCCCCCTCTTTTAGAGGACGTGCTGAGGGTGCTGAACGGTACTCCCGTAATATGCGAGATAAAGGTTCCGAACTCCCACCGTTTTGATACTGCCGTCTGCGAAAAGGTATGCGAGCTTATTGATTCCTATCCCGGCGACGTTTTTATTGAATCCTTCAACCCCTTCGTTTTGCAGTGGTTTAAGAAAAATCGCCCCGAAATCATCAGAGGTCAGCTTTCAATGTACTTCACGAAGAAAAATTCCGAGCTCCCGTTTTTTGCCCGTTTTGCAGCGCGGTCCCTCTTAACAAATTTCCTCACCCGCCCCGACTTTATCGCTTACAGATATTCCGACGATAAAACTCCCGCATTTAGCCTTTGCCGTAAGATTTTCTCTCCCGTTTGCGTCGCTTGGACGGTAAAAAGCGCCCGCGCGGCAGAATATTCCAAACGCTCCTTCAGCACGGTTATCTTTGAGGGATTCCTTCCGAAATAATTTGTTCATTTTTTCGGTTTCCTCTATTGCCTTTATCCTGCGTTATGTGATATAATTATCGAGACGCGATTTTTATACTTTTAAATTTATACAAGCGGCTCCTCACCAGAGACGCTTATTATTTTTGTTTTACGGAGGACGTTATGAGCAAGATCGGTTTTGATAACGACAAATAT
>CAJGEB010000094.1 GCA_904502045.1 uncultured Oscillospiraceae bacterium | reverse complement strand
GCCCTTCGCAAGACTTTCCGGCGGTACAAACGAAGCAATGGAATTCGCCGCTCGAGTTTGGTGTAAAAATGCGGATTACTGGGACGTTTACTTCGATATAACCCAAAAAGTTACCGAAGCATTTGCCGAAAACGGTATTCGTGTTCCTGCCGTTGCAGTACGCTCCGAATCCGACAAATAATTTTAAACGCATATAAAAACCGACGCAAAACGCGTCGGTTTATTTTTTAGTCTTCAACAAACATTCCCGTCATATTTTTGAGGAAATTATTTTTTCCGTTGCTGATATGCTCGCACGCCGCTTTCTCGGCTTCTTCGACGCGCCGAGCGCTTATCTCCTCGAATATCCGCTTATGCTCCTCAAGTACAACGGCAGCGCGCTCTTCAGACTGAAGAGAGCGTTCCCTTGCTTTGCTCAAATATCTATGCAGACTCGGCAAGGTATGATTGAGGATACGGCTGTGGCTCGCACTGTATACAGCATCGTGAAACTGATCGTCAAGTGATACCAGCTTTTCAAGATCCCCGCCCCTGTTGATATAAAACTCATACAGTGCAACTATATCTCCGATCTTTTTTATCTCCGCATCAGTAGCATTCACCGCCGCCCACCTGGCTGCAAGTCCGTCTATTTCAGTGCGTATCATATATATATCTTCAATATCGCGTCTTGAAAATCCTACTACAATGGTACCCTTGTTCGGAATAGTCTTAATGAGTCCCTCAAGCTCAAGACGGCGCATCGCCTCTCTTATCGGCGTTCTGCTCACTCCGAGAGCCGCCGAAAGCTTAGTTTCTACAAGAGCCTCTCCCGGATCGTATTTCCCGCCCAATATATCCCGCTCAATACTTTTAAATACCTTTGCGCTAAGCGACACTACTTCATAATTTTCATCAAAATTATTCATCGTCTTCAGCCTCACGTTTTTTCCTCTTAGCGTACAGCTCGGGCGCATACTTCTTCACTAATTTATGCAGCTCCTCGTCACTGATAAGCGTCTGTCTTCCGCCGGCATACTCTCCGTCTGCCCACTCCTTTATTTTCACCACAACTTCAGAACGCTTGTCAAGCCTTGACTCTCCTTTCAGACGGTATTTATCATTTATCCAAAATGCGATTCCCGCAAGTCCCGAGGTACTGCTTACCGAAACGGACGCCGGTCTTCCGAGTATCTTATCGGTGTCGAAAATATTGTATATCTCCTCATCCTTCATAAGACCGTCAGCGTGTATTCCCGCTCTCGTTACGTTGAAGTTTTCTCCAACAAACGGAGTCATCGGCGGTATATCGTAGCCTATTTCATTGGTAAAGTAATCAGCAAGCTCGGTTATTACCCTCGTATCCATACCGTCGGTGGTTCCTCTCAGCGCCGCGTACTGCATTATCATTCCTTCAAGCGGCACGTTTCCCGTACGCTCACCTATTCCAAACAGCGAGCAGTTTACTGCAGATGCTCCGTACATCCACGCGGACGCTGCATTTGCAACTCCGAGGTAGAAGTCGTTGTGACCGTGCCACTCAAGCATCTCTGACGGTACTTCCGAATAATGCTGCAAACCGTATATTATTCCGGGCACGCTTCTCGGAAGAGCAACTCCCGGATAGGGCGTTCCGTAGCCCATCGTATCACACGCGCGTATCTTTACAGGTACTCCCGAATCGTTTGCTATATCCATCAGCTCATTTACAAACGGTACGACAAATCCGTAGAAATCAGCTCTTGTGATATCCTCAAAATGACATCTCGGACGGAGTCCCGCCTCTATCGCATCCGATACTACCGAAAGATAGTGGTACATCGCCTGCGAACGAGTCATTCCGAGCTTATTGAATATATGATAGTCAGAGCAGCTTACCAAAATTCCCGTTTCCTTGATTCCGATGTCTTTAACAAGCTGAAAGTCGTTTTTAGTCGCACGGATCCATGTCGTTACCTCAGGGAATTTATATCCCCGCTCAAGACATTTATATAACGCCGCCTTATCCTTTTCGCTATACACGAAAAATTCGCTCTGACGGATTATTCCCTTTTCGCCGCTGAGTCTGTGCAGCATATCAAATATATCAACTATCTGCTGGCAGGTGTAGGGCGCACGGGACTGCTGTCCGTCGCGGAAGGTCGTATCGGTTATCCAGATATTCTCCGGCATACTCATCGGTACTTTTCTGTGGTTAAAGGGTATTATAGGTATTTCGTCATAAGGATATATCTCCCTGAGCAAATTGGGATGGTCAACATCCTGCAGAGAGTACTTATACGGGTCCTGTTCAAGCAAATTGCTCTTCTTGTTTATAGATATCGTATTCACTTCTTTATCCCCCTTTAATGAATGCCTGTATGATTGTATACAATTATATTAGAATACAAGTATATATTTTTGCGTTACTTTTGTCAATATATTTCAAATTTTTTTCTTCATTATTTTCAACTGCGGATTATTGTGGTAAAATATAGATATATTAAACTGCGGAGTGACAAAAAATGATAAAACTAATTGAAAATTACGAGCCTGAATTATTTGAAAAAATCGTCGTTGGCGAGGAGCTGAGCGCCTGCCTGATATCCACATTATACGAGCTGTACCTATCCGACACGAAAACAGCACTCTTCTGGAAGGTACTCGCAGAAAGCGGTTCCACCCATGCGATAATAGCCCTTTTCAACGGCTGCTTACATATAATAAAGACCTCTGATGCACTTTCAGAGTACCAAGAAATTGCACAGTTCATCTCGCTTGTGGCTCCGAACGCAGCGGTAGAGGGCTCGGAAAACACCCTGAAGGGACTGCTTCCCTTTTTCACCGACCATTCCCTGCACACCCGCACGGTACTTGTTCGCGCACTTCCCGCACTCCCGCGCAGCCGCGACGCCGAGATTTCACGCAATATAAAGCTCGATGATATGTACTTTTTACTCTGCAAGTGCTTCCGCGGATTCGGTTCCAAGGGCGGACGCGGCGTTTGGATGACGGATACTTCTCTGCGGCTGCGCAAACGCGACGGAGCAATGTACGGTATCTTTGAGGGCGGAACCCTCGTCAGCGGCTGCGGTACCTACTCTCGCTGCGGACGCTTTCAGGTAATCTCAGGAGTTGCCACTATCCCGCAGTACCGCTCGTTAGGCTACGCAGGCTCCCTTGTAAACCGCGCGGCTATGGATATTTTCTCTGCAGGAAGAATTCCCATCATCTGCGCCGCCGATGACAGAGCGCTGTCTTTATACAAAAAGCTCGGTTTTGAGGAGTTTTCCTCATATTCCACACTAAAACATACCGACTCTTAATAAGTATTGTTATTTTAAGGCAAATACAATATGCAACTCGATATAATAAATTAATCCCCCACAGAACTCATTCTGCGGGGGATGTTTTAACTTAAATTCACATATTTTTACTCGTCAAACGTAATTTCCTTAAGAGAAATCTCTCCGTCTTTCGCGCTCCAATAGATACCGTAATATCTCGTTTCTCCGCCACCATCAACAAAAGAAATTCCGCGATTTACCGTCGCATCGTTTATATAAGTGTGTACCACAAGGGGCGAATCGTCCGAAAAGGTATCCAGCGAAAAAAGTGTATCCGCAATCTTTAATTTTTCCGATTCATCCAGTTCCAAAAAACAAAAATCTTTTACTTTTTTATTGACCGTAAAAATGAGCTTCCACTCGCCTCCGCTCGACTCGTCATAAAAATGAGTAAAATTATCCTTGTCGGCAGCTTGTTCCTCGCTCGCCAAGGCAACCGTTACTTTACTCTCCCCCACTTCAGTACTGCAACCGAAAAGGCTCCCGAGCAGTACAACAAAACACACGATAATACAAAATCTTTTCATAACTTCTCTGCCTTTCTCTGTAAATAATTTTGATTGCGAAGGAGTTTCTCTCTTATGGAGTAATTACATTTTAGTGAAATTTTCATTCTTCGTCAAGTGTATTTTCCCCAAAAACAACACAAATTCAAAAATTAACCCCAATTATTTCTTCAAATTCCATACCTTTTTTTACTGCTCCAATAGTTTATGATGCTTGCAATTCCATTTTGTGTGTACTAAACTATTTGTACTGATTTCTTCCTTTTTCATTTATAAATCCTCCGTTTGTGTTTTGCTTCGACTGGCAGGTCATTGCTATTTTAACACAAACAGAGGATTTTGTTCATCAGTTAACCTTTTTTGAACCACGCGACTATCGCGTGGTTTTCGGCATACAAAAAGACCGCGCGCCGCGGTCGGATAGGTAAAGAAAAACGGCTTAAACCCAGTGTTTAAGCCGTTTTTACTGTGGCAGGGGCAGTAGGAATCGAACCCACGGCACGCGGTTTTGGAGACCGCTGCTCTACCTGCTGAGCTATACCCCTAAAAAAATCGTTGCCTAAAATT
>CAJGEB010000093.1 GCA_904502045.1 uncultured Oscillospiraceae bacterium | reverse complement strand
TGCGTAATCTTTAAGCGCTTCCTCGCTCTCAAACACCGAATACAGCATAACATCCACATTCGAGCTCGACAAGCTTTCGACCTGTACACTTATTTCTATAAGTCCCGGAATTACCCCCGCAAGTCCTTCGAGTCCTTCTTTTATTCCCCTCTTTACCTCGTCGTTGTTGTACTCCTCTTTCAGCTTCCACAAAATTATATGCTTTACCATTTCTATCTTCCTTTCTCAAATTAACCAAGCGCAACATCCATAATAAGCATCAGACAAAATCCAGCAAGTAATGCATAAGTTGCTCCGCGTTCGCCGCCGTGCACATGAGTTTCGGGTATCATTTCGTCACTGATAACATAAAGCATAGTTCCGCCCGCAAGAGCAAGCGCAAACGGCAATATAAACGAGGCTACGCTTACCGCAAAATATCCTATCAGTGTTCCCGCTACCTCGACAAGTCCGGTCAGCATCGCGCAGATAAACGTCCTGCTCTTTGATACTCCTGCCGCAAGCATAGGCCCGATAATTACCATTCCTTCCGGTATGTTCTGAAGCGCGATTCCCCCTGCTATTATCATCGCCTGCGTCGTGTTGTTGGAACCAAACCCCACTCCCGCTGCAATTCCTTCAGGCAGATTATGTATCGCAATCGCCATTACAAAAAGCAACGTCTTGCTTAAATTTGCATTGCGGTGGTCCTCAATATCGGCTCCCACCAGCTTATGCAGATGCGGTACCAATTTATCTATCAGGTTCAGACACAAGGCTCCTGCAAAAATTCCGACAACCGTAATAAGAAGTCCGAATCTACCCCCGTATTCAAGCGACGGAAGAATAAGTCCCAACACTGCCGCCGCAAGCATTACTCCTGCCGCAAACGAAAGTACTATATCCGAAAATTTGTGCGTTATATTTTTAAAAATAAACCCTACTACCGAACCGATTACCGTTGCTCCGCCGACACCGAGGGCAGTCAGTAATACCATTTCCATAAACATTCCTCACTATCATTTTTCTATTTTGATTATGCCACATCTACCCTCAAAAATCAATCTTTTAAAATTAAAAGAAAACCCCGAGCCTGTGACTCGGAGTTTTTTATCTTCTGTTTTATTTTTGCTTACTCTTTAAAATTTTCAGCAGTACTTCTCCCGCAAAGAAAATTCCGCTTACCAGCACTCCTATCTGAACTGCCAAAAGTACGTCCGTAACATACACCCTGCTCCACACAGATACCGAATCTCCAAACAAAGTATCAGGCGTGTAGATATCATAAACTCCAAAAGCCACCGCTCTCCTGTGCACTACTCCGACCATCGCAACGGCACTTCCGAGCAGTACCGTACAAATACGGTAAACCGCATTGGAAATATGTATTTTCTTGCTGATAAAGTATTTTACTGCGCCAAAAACTACCGCCGCTGCCATCGCTACCGCAAACGCAGGCAAAAATACTCTGCCAAACTTTCCCCAAAAGACGTTGTATTCCACAAACTCATCAATTGATGGCCACCGCCATCTAAGGCCGAATATAAATGCATTATCAGCCTCTCCAAAACAAAATATCAAAAGCAGTAAGCAGACTGCAAGTACAAAAAAAGCAACCGCATACCATAAAATTTTCCTCATAAAACTCCACCCTTTACTTTAATATTTCTTCAACCGTTTTTATCAGATACTCCTCTGACGCGGCTGTTAATTTTCCTTGAGCGTAGTCAGCTTTTCCGCCGCCCTTACCGTTAAAGCTCTTGTTTAAAACCGACACTATCTCTCTGACATCCCGCGCCTTACTGCTTACCACATATATATAATTTTCTCCCTCGATTTTCGAAAGCAGTACGCAGGTGTTTATTCCTTTCTCTAAAAACGTGTTTGAACAGTACCTTAACTCTTCCTGCAAAACTCCCTCTGATACGGCGTATATCCCATCGCCCACAGCTACCGGCACGACCTTGCAAAGTGCAAGCTCCTTTGATATCCGCTGATTCTCGCTGCGTAATTCCCCTGCCGCCTCAAGCTGTCTGTCTACCGCTTCCTTTACCTTTTCCCGCGGCGCGGATAAAACTCCCATCAGATATTTGTTCGACTTGTTCAGTCCCACATAGTCCCTAAGCGCATTTATTCCCGCCAGCATCTCAATTCGCGTTCCCTGCTTATACGGGTATGCGTCAATAATTTTTATTATTCCTATCTCTCCCGTTCTTGCCGGGTGAGGAGCGCAACACGCACAGCAGTCCACGTTTTCAATGGTTATCAGTCTGAGTCCTTCGGTTATCTCCTTTTTGCTTCTGTATTCAAGTGCAGAAGCCTCCTCTTTGGACGGATATGATGCGGTGATTGACTCGTTTGCGTAAATTGCGCGGTTGGAGTATTCCTCAACACGCTCTATATCCTCCCCGGATAAAACTCCGCTGAAATCGACCGTCATTACCGCTTCGCTCATGTGAAATCCCACGTTGTCGTACCCAAATAACGAGTGCACAACTCCCGAAACAACGTGCTCTCCCGAGTGGCTCTGCATTCTGGAAAATCTCAATTCCCAGTCAAGTCTACCCGTTACCTCACTTCCGACCTCTAACGCGCGCTCTGTTTTGTGGACTATGTTTTCCCCCTCAATTTGCACGTCAAGCACTTTTACTCCGTTTATCTCTCCCTCGTCAGCCGCTTGTCCGCCGCCTTCGGCAAAAAACGCAGTCCTATCCAAAACTACCGCATATCCGCCCTCAATACCCTCGCAGGACAATACCCTCGCTTTGAACTCCTTGCAATAGGAATCATGCTCATATATTCTCTCGGTCATACCTCTTCAACTCATTTCACAATATTTTCAAAATTACACTCGGTGTCAATAAATTTTGCTATCTCACTCTTATCCTTAAAAACAGAGTAGGCTAACACCAGTTTAGCATAAGCAGCCTCAGTTGTACACCCGTATAAAAACTTTATCTTATAATTTTTCGGCGCCGTATGCTCTCCAATTATTCCCATCGTTTCGTAAACCTCTCCCGTCAGCTTTGAGGGAGAAAAATAAGTGTCTACGCCACGTTCCGCACATTTGTCTATCATATAAAGTATGGAGCTTTTGCCGTAGTTTTCACCGCTTTCCGCACAAGCAGTACCCGAATGGTATGTACCGTGAAGTACCGCCGAAAAACGACCGTAATCAAACGCATCGTAATCAATCCCCACATAAGGAAAAATCACAAGTACACGTCCCTCAAGCTGCCAATCACCGTACACGTCAATAAAGCTGCGCCTTTTTTCTTTTGGGTACTCCCTCTTTATCCTATCAAAATATTCCTCGAAATTGTCCTCTAAAATACCCGTTATATTCATCATTCCCGCACTGTAAAAATCCTCTGAATAGTTCCTGCACTGCTCAATTCTTGATGCAAGATGAAGATACGTCTGTCCGTCAGATAAATTCCTGTAAACAACATAAACGTTAGGCTCGATTCCGCGGCAGATGCACTCCACCGCATTTCTGAAATTGTCGTTTCCGTTGGAGCGCTTTGAATCCAGATTTTCATTCGCCGACACAAAAAATACCGGAACATCAGTATTGCTGAGTATCATTGAAAAAAGCGCGGCGGAATACGCAAGGGTATCGGTTCCGTGAGCAAAAATCACTCCGTCATACCTTTTTTCGCGCGTGTATTTACGGTAGGCGTCTATCATAAGATTCCATTTCCCCACCGTCATATTTTCACTGAGAATAAGCAAATTTTCACTCAGCTCAATCTCCGCCTTGTCTGCATAATATGAGTCCGATTTCTCAAAGTTTGTCTTTATCTGTACTCCTGCACCTTCACTTACCGCCAGCATTCCTTTTCCGTTTACTGCACTGCAAATTGTCCCACCGACTAAAATCAATAAAATCTTTTTCATCTTTTCACCTATAACACAGCGGGAGTAACCCTTAATTACTCCCGCCGATCAATCATTTCAGTTTTTCTTCCAACAGCGCCTTAATTACAGACGGATCGCCCGCACCTTTAAGCTCCTTCATGCAAGCTCCGAAAAGCGCCTGCATAGCTTTGGTCTTTCCGTTTTTGTAATCCTCAACCGCCTGCGCATTCTCACTGATTACTCTGTCAAGCACGGTTTCCACTGCCGATGCGTCAAACTTTCTGTCAAGCCCTTGTTCTTTACAGTACTGAACAGGGTCCGCACCATCTTCAATTACCGCAATCAGTATCTTTTTACCTGCGTTGCGGTTAATTTTTCCTTCATCCACCATCTTGATTACCGCTGCAAGCTCCTCGGGAGTAATCTCAAGCTCACCGAGCGTCTTGCCGTCTTTGCGGAGTATTCCCGCACAATCGGTGAGTATCCATATTGACGTGTCCTTAGCGTTGCATCCGAGCGCAACCGTATCATCAAGCAGCTTACTCATCTTGTTATTTGTAATAAGCATTCCTATCTCTTTTTCGGAAATTCCC
>CAJGEB010000092.1 GCA_904502045.1 uncultured Oscillospiraceae bacterium | reverse complement strand
TAAACCGCGAGGAAGGTTGGATCCGCATCGTGTTTGAACGCCGCGGTTCAGGTACCGATTGGCTTTCTCAGCGTAAAGTAGGGGATACCCTCGATATGCTCGCTCCGATCGGAAACGGATATCCCGAATTTGATGATAAAAGTAAAATTATTCTTGTCGGCGGCGGAATAGGGGTCCCCCCAATGCTCGCGCTTGCAAAAAAATATAAGGATAAATGTGCTGTTTTCCTCGGCTTCAGAGATAACTCTAAGGAAATACTCACAGACGAGTTTAAAGCGCTGACTCCCGATGTGTTTGTCGCGACCGAGGACGGTTCCTCAGGTACAAAAGGTTTTATTACGGCTCCTCTCGATGAATACGATTTCGGAGAAAATGCCGTCATTTGTGCTTGCGGACCGATTCCCCTGCTGAAAAAGCTCGCGGGACTTTCGGCTGAAAAAAATATTCCCGCCTTCATCTCCCTTGAGGAAAGAATGGGTTGCTCGGCAGGAGCCTGCTTCGGTTGCGTCTGCAATACCGTTCACGGATACAAGAGAGTTTGCAAGGACGGTCCCGTATTTAACTGTTCGGAGGTGATCTTCGATGGCTGATCTGTCTGTTAGTATTGCCGGAGTGCAGTTTAAAAATCCCGTTATCGCCGCTTCGGGCTGCTTCGGCTTCGGTCTTGATTACGAGGACCTCTACCCCGTTTCAGAGCTCGGCGGAGTTTCTCTCAAGGGTACTACTCTTGATGCAAAGCCCGGTAATATTCCCCCGCGTATAGCCGAAACCTACGGCGGTATGCTCAACAGCGTCGGACTTCAAAATCCCGGCGTTGATAAGCTCATTAACGTACATCTGCCCGCTCTTTGCGGTAAGGATACCGTTAAGATTGCAAATATCGCAGGCAAGGACGTTGATACCTATATCCGCGCTGTCGAAAAAGTTTCGGATTCCTGCGCCGATATGATAGAGCTCAACATCTCCTGCCCCAACGTTAAAGAAGGGGGACTTGCTTTCGGTGCTTCTCCCGATACTGCTGCTTCCCTCGTCAGAGAAGTCCGCAAAGTCTGCAAAAAGCCGCTTATGGTAAAGCTTTCGCCCAACGTTACCGACATCGTATCCATCGCCCGTGCTGTCGAAGCAGAGGGAGCCGACGCTCTTTCTCTCATCAATACCCTGCTCGGTATGAGGATAGATATCCGCTCGCGCAAACCGATCCTTCATAACAACGTCGGCGGAATGTCAGGCCGCGCGGTATTCCCCGTGGCGCTGCGTATGGTATGGCAGACTGCTAAGGCTGTCAGCATTCCCGTAGTCGGAATGGGCGGTATTGCTACTTGGGAGGATGCCGTGGAGATGCTACTTGCCGGAGCTTCCGCGCTTCAGGTCGGAGCCGCTATCTTCACCGATCCTTACGCTCCCGTAAAGATAGTTTCCGGACTCAACAAATGGCTCGACGACAATAATATAAAATGCGTGTCCGATATCGTCGGTCAGGTAGAGTGCTACTGATCGGAGGCGAGTACATTGATCATATTATCCGTCGATTACGGCGATGCCCGTACCGGACTTGCCGTATGTGATAAATTCGAAATGCTCGCAAGACCTCTTTGCGTAATTCCCGAAACGGACCACGATAAGCTGCTCGAAAAAATACTTGCCGCTGTTAAAGAAAACCGCGTTGAAACGGTCGTTTGGGGGAACCCGATAAATATGAACGGTTCCTACGGAGAGCGCTCTGAAAAATGCAAGGACCTCTCCCAAAGATTTGAGGAGCTTTCCAAAATTCCCGTGATACTTTGGGATGAAAGAAGTACAACCGTTGAGGCGCATAATATTTTGAACGTTACCGATACAAGAGGTAAAAACAGAAAAAAAGTTATCGACGCGGTAGCCGCTACGCTGATACTTGAAAATTACTTAAGCTACAGAAAAAACAACAAATAATATATCATCTCAGGAGGCAATCATTATGAAAAAAGTTATTACCGCACAAGAAGCCGCTGCTCTTATCAAGGACGGCGACTATGTTGCTACCGAGGGATTCGTAGGCTGCGCACATCCCGAAGAGCTCACCTGGGCTATTGAGGAGCGTTTTTTGGCTGAAGGAGCTCCTAAGGACCTTACGCTTATCTACGCTGCAGGTCAAGGCGACGGCGCCGATAAGGGCAACAACCATCTCGGCCATGAAGGACTCGTTAAAAGAGTTATCGGCGGACACTGGAATCTTGTTCCGAAGCTCGGTAAGCTTGCTATGGAAAATAAAATTGAGGCTTACAACCTTCCTCAAGGTGTAATTTGCCATCTTTTCCGTGATATCGCCGCTAAAAAACCCGGTACTATCACTACTGCAGGTCTGCGCACCTTCGTGGACCCCAGAATCGAAGGCGGAAAACTCAACTCCAAAACCACCGAAGATATTGTTGAACTCATTAACCTTGACGGCGCTGAATACCTCAGATACCGTCCTTTTAAGGTGGACGTAGCTCTCATTCGCGGAACCTACGCTGATGAAAAGGGTAACATCTCCTTACAGGGAGAAGTTTCCAAGCTCGCTGCCGCTTCCATCGCACGTGCTGCCAAGGCTTGCGGCGGAACCGTTATCGTTCAGGTTGAAAATCTCGTAAAGGCAGGATCCCTCGACCCCAGACTCGTTGAGATTCCCGGAATCTGCGTTGACTATGTTGTCGTTTGCGCTGATAAATCCAACCACATGCAGACATTTGCCGAGCATTTCAATCCCTCCTACTGCGGAGATGCGAAATACCCTGCAAGCGGCAGTGCTCCTATGAAATTCGACGAGCGCAAGCTTATCTGCCGCCGCTGTGCTATGGAGCTTAAACCCAACACCGTTATCAACCTCGGTATCGGTATGGCTGAAGGAGTTGCAAAGGTTGCTAACGAAGAAGGATTTTCCGATAAGCTCACCCTTACCGTTGAGGCAGGTCCTGTCGGCGGAGTTCCTCAGTCCGGACTCAACTTCGGTGCTTCTATGAACGCTGAGGCTATCCTCGACCAGTCCTCACAGTTCGATTTCTACCTCGGCGGCGGAATCGACTACGCTTTCCTCGGACTCGCTCAGTGCGACAAAGAAGGTAACATCAACGTAAGTAAATTTAACGGTAAAGTAGCCGGCTGCGGCGGATTTATCGAAATTACCCAAAACGCAAAGAAAGTCTGTTACTGCGGCACATTTACTGCCGGCGGACTCAAGGTTGAGGTTCAGGACGGCAAGCTCGTTATCCTCAACGAAGGCAAGGTGAAGAAATTTGTTCCTTCCGTTGAGCAGGTAACCTTCTCCGGTAAGCGTGCGATTGAGATCGGTCAGAGTGTGCTTTATGTAACCGAGCGTGCAGTATTTGAGCTCAGCGAGGACGGTCTTGTGCTTACCGAGATCGCTCCCGGAATCGACCTCGAACGCGATATTCTTGCTCAGATGGAGTTCGCTCCCAAGATTTCCGAAAACCTCAAGACCATGGATCTCTCCATCTTTAACCCCGCATTAATGGGTCTTGCTAAAAACTTTTAATAAAGGATGATTTTTTGACGTCGCTTCTCGTTAAATTATTTATTAAAGACAGTAATAATATAAACGACAAAGCTGTGCGGCAAAAATACGGAGTATTGGGCGGAATGGTTGGGATAATTCTCAACCTTCTGCTCTTTATCGGAAAGTTTTTTGCATATATACTTTCAGGCTCCGTTTCGATTTTTGCCGATGCTTTTAACAATCTGTCTGATGCAGGATCCTCTGTGGTAACCCTGCTCGGATTTAAGCTTGCGGGTATGCCTGCGGATAAATCCCACCCTTTCGGCCACGGCAGAATAGAATATGTGTCAGGACTTGCAGTTTCTGTCCTCATTATTTTTATGGGATTTGAGCTCGGTAAATCGTCGATAGAGCGGATATTTTCACCTAAAGCCACCGAATTCGGTGTCATCTCTATCGCCATACTTATCGTTTCAATACTTGTTAAGCTATGGATTGGTCTTTTTAACCGCAAGCTCGGTAAAAAGATCGGTTCCCCGGCCATGTCTGCAGTAGCCTCTGACTCTATTACCGATTGTATCTCCACCTTCGCGGTCCTTGTCGGTACTCTGCTTGCTAAATTTGCCGGTATTTACATCGACGGTTACATCGGCGCTTTGGTATCGCTGTTTATTTTATACACCGGTATTACTTCCGTGAATGATAGCCTAAGTCCTCTTTTGGGACAGCGTCCCGATGAGGAGTTTGTCGAAAGTATTAAAGAGTGCGTACTCAATCACCCCGAAATCGTCGGAATACATGACCTTATAGTCCACAACTACGGTCCGGGACGGCTCTTGGTTTCTCTCCACGCAGAAGTCCCCTGCTCAGGAGATATACTCGTAATACATGATGTTATCGACCTCGTCGAAATGGAACTGAATGAAAAATTCGCCTGCATTACCACTATCCACATGGATCCGATAAATACAGACGATGAAAAAAT
>CAJGEB010000091.1 GCA_904502045.1 uncultured Oscillospiraceae bacterium | reverse complement strand
TCAACGTAGTGCAAAGCTCCCGAAACAAAACCTCCATCGAGCGCTTTTACCTCTACCAGACCCTTACCTGCGCTTCAGAACGACTCTTCCTCAGCTGCTCACGCTCTGAATTAGGCGGCTCTGCACTCCAACCCTCTTTTATAATTAAGTCCATCTCCAAAATGTTCCCCAATCTAACCGTTGCGGAGTTTATTCCCGATATAAAAAATGCGATTTGTAACGATAAGACTGCGTTTTATTTATATTCCTCTTTGAGAAACCAAAATTCCGAGCTCGTAGCTTCGTTGCGACAGCACCTCCTTTCCACTCCATACGCGGATAAGGTCAGGAGTTTTGATAAATCCTGCTCCTCTGACAGTTTTTCCGTTACCGATAAGTCCCTCGCAAAAGCTCTCGTCGGCTCAAAGCTCCGCTTCTCACCCTCAAGTCTTGAGCGCTTTCATAAATGTAAATTCCAGTATTTTTGCCGCGACTGCTTGAGAGTAAAGCCTCTGAGAAAAGCCGCGATGTCACCGATAGAGATAGGCTCCCTTATTCATTTCGTGCTCGAAAAAATGCTTATCAAGTACGGCGCCGACGGACTTTGCCATCTTGACGAAAAAATCTCAATTGATGAAATTTCCGCGCTTTTGAAAGAGTACCTTGAGGTGAAATTAGGCGGAGATTTCCGTAAAAGTACTCGCTTTGACTACACCTATAATCGCCTCGCAGGTACCATACACGCTCTTTTAGTCAGACTAGGTGCCGAATTTGCTCAAAGTAAGTTTGTTCCCACCGATTTCGAAATGCGTATCGCTGAGGATTCCGACACCGTTAAACCTATTAAGCTCTACGCAAAGGACGGCTCCGACATTTTAGTCGAAGGTTACGTCGACCGCATAGATACCATGGAGCTCGACGGAAAGACCTACGTAAGAGTCGTCGATTATAAGTCCGGTAATAAAAAATTCAAGCTCTCTGACATATATTACGGTCTTAATCTGCAGATGCTCCTTTATATGTTCTCTGTCTGCGAAAACGGTGAGGGAATATATAAAAATTCCATTCCCGCCGGTGTGCTTTATATGCCTTCGGGAGCCGCTGTAATTGCTGCTCCGCGCAACATTTCAAAAGAAGATACCGAAAAATTGCGGCTCAAATTCTACCGTATGAGCGGTATAACACTAAGCGACCAAGAGGTACTCGAGGGTATGGAAAAAGATTTAGCGGGAAGGTTTATTCCCGCCGCTAAACTCAAAAACGGTAATCTCGATGCGCGTTCATCTGTCGCCGACATTACTCAATTTGCGGTAATAAAAAAATATATCGAAAAGCTCCTTGTGGATATGGCTAACTCCCTCATCGACGGCAATTTCAGGGCTATTCCCTCTAATGCCGATAACCGCTGTCCGTGCGACTTTTGCGATTACAAATCTCTTTGCAGGCGTACTGCAGCTTCCCCCGCAACACAAGTCCGCAGCTTTTCAAACGAGCAATTCTTTAAAACCGTATCCGCCGAGCTCGAGCAGAATATCTAAAAGAAAGGAATGTATTTTATGCGTAATTGGACTAAGGCTCAATCAGATGCTATTAATATTCGCGGCGGAGCTGTGGCTGTAAGCGCATCTGCGGGTAGCGGTAAGACTGCCACCCTCGTACAGAGAGTTATCTCTAAAATTACAGACCCTTCTTCTCCCGTATCTCTCGAAAATATCCTCGTTATGACCTTCTCTGAGGCTGCTGCAGGCGAAATGAAAGCCCGTATCCGTGAGGAGATTGCGAGTATGCTGGAAAATGATCCGCAAAACCAGCTGCTCTCCAGATCTCTTTTAGCTATCGACAATGCAAAAATATCTACCGTTCACGCTTTTTGCCTCGATCTGATACGCTCCAATTTCGAAAAATTAGGTCTGCCTGCCGATTTCCGCATAGCTGACGAAAATGAGCTTTATTTGCTTATGGAGGAAACTTGCGCAGAAGTACTCGAAATGTATTATCAGCGCTCAGCTCCCGCGTTTTTTGAACTCGTTGAGCTGCTCTCTAAATACCGCGATGACAGCGCTATCGTATCAGTAGTCTTTAAGCTGTATGAGTTCGTGCGCGCTCACCCCTTCTACGATATCTGGCTGCACGATTGTATTGAATATTATAACCCCGATATTCCTCTTGCCGAAAGCGTTTGGGGGAGTTCCTTGCTCTCTTTCATCAATTCTGCAATAGATAACGTAAACTATAAGCTCCAAGCTGCGTTCGATATTCTTGAATCCTGTGACGAAAATCTCGCAAAATCCTTTACTCCGATATTTTTGAGCATTAAAGAGTCCTTCGAAAAGTACTCTTCTCTTGTCGCTGAAAAAAATTGGGATTCTCTTTACAATGAGCTAAAAACCTTTTCCCTGCCTCGTCTTATTCCCGTCAAGGCAGACACCGATACACTTTCGAAAAACACTCTTGTTTACTTCCGCGACAGTATCAAAGACTCGGTAGCCGAAATTCAAAAAAGAGTCGCCTGCACTACCGCTGAATACATAGATGATACTGTCGCTCTGCGCCCCCTTATAGAAGAGCTTTTCTCCTTACTGCTCGATTTCGATTCAATGTTAGCCGCTAAAAAAAGAGAGCGCGGTATTATTGATTTTTCCGATATGGAGCATTTCGCTCTTTCGCTGCTTTTCGATTCCTCCGTACCCTACCCCTTCCCCAAATCTACCGTTGCAGAGGAGCTTTCCGCGCATTACGACGAGCTCCTCATTGATGAATACCAAGATACCAACGCCGCTCAGGACCTCATCTTCTCCGCTCTATCCAAAGATAACTCCAATTTGTTCGTAGTAGGTGACGTTAAGCAGAGTATCTATCGGTTCCGCCAAGCTATGCCCGAAATTTTTCTTAAAAAGATAAATTCCGCGCACCCGATTAATGAGGGAGCCTTCCCCGCCAAAATCATCTTCGGCGAAAACTTCAGAAGCCGTCCGGAAATATTGGACGGTGTAAACTACATATTTTCACAGATCATGAGTACCGTTATCGGTGAGATAGACTACAATTCCGAGCACTCCCTTATCTGCGGCGGTTCCTTCGCTGAGCAAGATTCCTCCGGTGTTTTTCTGAATCTCATAGATTACGACAGCGATAACGAACTCTCCTCTGCTGAAACGGAAGCCGATTTCGTTGCATGTATGATAAAAGAAATGCTCGATAACAGAGAAACTATATCAGACGGACAGTCCGTTCGCCCGATCACTCCGAGCGATATCGCCATTTTAATGCGTTCACCTGCCGATAGGTTCGATATATACGCCGCCGCCCTTAATTCAAAGGGTATCGGTGCTGCAGGCTCAGGAGCAGGGGAATTCCTCTCTTCACCCGAAATATCAGCTGTTATCTCTCTTTTGAAAGTAATTTTAAATCCCACCTCAGACATCGATCTTTCCGCCGCTTTATTGTCGGAATTCTTCGCATTTACTCCCGACCACTTAGCTCGTATGCGGCTGGAAAATCGTTCGGTTCCCCTTTTCTCTTGCTTGAAGAGCCTTGCCGAAAAGGGCGAGTCTCCTTTTGCTTGCGCTTACCGCGATATCTCATTTTTCCGCTCGCTCTATTCAACGCTGCCCTGCGGTGCTTTTATCCGAAAAATATACGACTACACCGCTTACTTTGCCGCCGTTTCGGGTCAAGAGGGCGCAGAGGCTAAAACCGCAAACCTCAATCTGCTTATACAGTACGCTGAAAATTATGACTCGCACGGTATTCACGGACTCAGCGGATTTATAAGATACATCTCTCGCATCGAGGAACAAAACCGCGATTTTACTCCCGCTTTTTCTTCAAATAACGGTAACTGTGTCAAAATAATGAGTATTCACTCCTCAAAAGGTCTGGAATTCCCCGTTACCTTCATTTGCGACTGCGCTAAACGCTTCAATAAAATCGACCTGCGTTCCAACTGCTTGCTCCACCCTAAGCTCGGTTTTGCTTGTGTCAGAAAAAACGGTTCCGTTACATTCCCGACTCTTCAGCGCGAAGCTGTAAGCCTTGAGCTTGAGTCCGCTTTGCTCTCAGAGGAGCTCCGCACCCTTTACGTTGCCATGACTCGCGCAAAATGCAAGCTGTATATTACCGCTTGCACTAAAAATATCCAAAATAAAATAAACGATATTTCTTATGAAATTTCAAATTCCGAAAAGGTTCCTTCTTATGTTATCAGAAACCAAAACAGCTTCTTTGAGTGGCTCGTTTCTGCGCTACTTAAGCACCCCGATGCCGATATTTTGCGCAATCTCTCCGACAGAGGTAACAAAATCGGTATCGCTGATGCCGTAAATTCCAAATGGAATATCGAAATTATAAAACATTCTCCCCTCTTAAATGAAACGGAGTCCGTGCCAGAGGCTGCGGCACTACCTAACTCCGCTCTCGTTGAGCAGCTCTCTTCCCTCGCTTCCTTTAAATACCGCTTTGCAGAAAGCTTGAGGATTCCTTCAAAAATGAGCGTTTCGGAGCTTAGCTCCTCTT
>CAJGEB010000090.1 GCA_904502045.1 uncultured Oscillospiraceae bacterium | reverse complement strand
CCGAGCAGACTGAGTACGATTCCCGCATACTTTTCCTCGCAGCTGACAAGTTTATACGCAAATCCCACGAAGCCTCTGCACTTATCTATTCCCGCCTCACTCAGCTTACTGCCCTTTACCGATGTAAGCGGTAAAAACGTCGCTCTTCCCGCGCCGCTTTCCTTCAGCTTCGCTATCGCCTTCTTCGCCGTTTCCTCATCGTTCACTACAATATTCTGAAGCGCGCCTCCCAACGCCGTTTCTATCGCCAAGGCATACTCCGGCGGAGCACTCAAAATTCCGGATACCGCACCGCAAATTCCGGGCAGAAATCCGCTTTTCGCCTGATTAAGCACGTATTTTACGCTTCCCGTAAGTCCCTCCATATTTTTTTCGAGGTCCTCAAGCAGCGCCGCTCTGTGCAGCTTATCCTCCGCTTCTTTATTCTTCTTGCGTCTGTATTCCTCTATCTTCTCAAGGCGTTCTCCGCGCGCTCCCGTCTTCATCCGTATGCCTTTCGCGGAGTTTTCCAAGCTCTCGATATTGTCATCTATCTCTTCCAAAAGCTCTTCGCACTCTCTGAGTTCTTTTTTCAGAAGTATTACTTTTTCTTCCCGCTCTTTACCCGACTGGTCAAGCAGCTCAAGTCTTTCCTTGTATTTTGCCACGTCTCCGCTCGCCAGCGCCATTTTTACGTTTATACGGTTGTACTCCCCGTCAGCAGCGGTAACCTTCTCATCTATCTCATTCAAGCTCTCTGCAAGCAGCTTTTCATTTCCGTCAAGCTCACCGAGTCTGTCCTCAGCATCTCCCTTTTTACCCTCAAACTCCTTGCGCAGCTCCTCTGTTTTGGCTATCTCTTCTTCAATACCCGCACACTTCTTTTCAATATCCTCGTTTTCGTTTCCGAACAAGGACACTTCCTCTTCAATCTTCTCCATACTGCGCTCATTGTGCATTATATCGTTGCGCAAAACAGCTATCTTCGCCTGATCCTCTTTCACACGCTCGTCAACCTCTTTAGCTTGACGGCGCATATCCTCTGCCTGCGCGGACAGCTTCTGTATATTATCAAAAATATCGTCGATATTCTTCTCAATATCGTTATACTCTTTTTCTGCGCGCTCATAATCATCCGATGCAAGAAGTATTTTATCCTCCTGCTCGGCTATCTTCTTTTGCAGCTTTCGAATATTTTCCACCCACAGAGAAAGCTCCAAGCTCTTTCTTTTTTCGGCGAGCTTCAGGAATTTTTCTGCCTTCTCGCTCTGTACCCTAAGCGGTCCGACTCTGCTTTCAAGCTCCGAAAGTATGTCGGTAAGACGAAGCATATTGTCCTTTGCAAGCTCAAGACGCTTCTCCGCCTCTTCCTTGCGGAACCTGAATTTTGATATTCCCGCAGCTTCTTCAAATATCTCTCTTCTCTGCGCTGCCTTCGCTGATACTATCTCAGATATCCTGCCCTGTCCGATGATGGAATATCCGTCGCGGCCCAGTCCCGTATCCATAAACATCTCATGGATATCTCTCAGCCTTACAAGCTCCGAATTTATTCTGTATTCGCTCTCTCCGCTGCGGTAATACTTCCTCGACACCGTTACCTCGTCCCCAAACGGCTTTTCAGGATCCGTCGACACGAGCGCTCCGTCACTGTTATCTATTATAAGGCGCACCTCAGCATAGCCGTGAGCGTTTCTTCCCGAGGTTCCGTTAAAAATAACGTCCTCCATCTTTCCGCCTCTCAGCGCTTTCGAAGACTGCTCTCCGAGCGCCCATCTCACAGCATCGCTTATATTACTCTTTCCGCTTCCGTTCGGTCCCACTATTACCGTAACATTTTTCCCGAAAGTAAGCTTTATTTTGTCCGGAAAGGATTTAAATCCCTGCATTTCCAACGCTTTTAAATACACAGCAAACCTTCACCCTTCTTGTATTTCAGCCGCTCCGCGCCCTACTTTTTCGTTCCCTTTTATTGTAACATTATATCCCAATTTTTTCAATTCATTTATGTTTCTCTTGCCTTGACCTACTGCCTTTGATATGTCCTTGGGGTTTACCAAAACCGTATAGTCCCCTTGACCTCTGCATTTTAAGCTGTCAAGTATTTCACCTTTCATCAGCTCACCTTCGCACAGCTCCCTGAATGCCGGATGGTACGCTCCGCCTACCATCTCGCTTTCAACATTTTCCGATGCATGAAGTCCCACTCGGATAACCCTTACCCCTGCTTCTTCAAATTTTCTTATCAGCCTCGCGCAAAGTCCGACCGATTCATACGCATCCTTCGGCAGGTATAGTCCGCACCGCATCAAGCGCTCAAGCTCCGTACCTTTAAGCACGACCGTCGGGTATATTCTCACCGTATCCGGCCCCAGTTTAAGTATCTCTCCGGCAGTATATTCCGCGCCCTCGTCATCATCTCCGTACAGTCCCGTCATCATCTGAGCTCCGAATTCAAACCCGAACTCCTTTATCAGTCCCGCGGCTTCTTTTACCTGCTGCGAATTATGCCCTCTGCGGTTCCTTACCAAAACCTCGTCCCGCATACTTTGAATTCCCAGCTCAATCGACTCAACACCGTATTTTTTCAGTATATCAAGCACATCGCTGTCTATCGCATCCGGCCTCGTCGATACCCTTATTCCCGACACTCGTCCGTCCGCCACATACTGATACGCCGCCTCCAACAGCGCGACCATAAGCTCCCTTTCGATAGCAGTAAAGCTACCGCCGAAAAAGGCTATCTGTGCACTCTCTGCAGCGATAGTACTCCTCTCAAGCGCTTCGTCACATATCCTCTTTACCTCTTCCGCCGTCGGAGCCTTAACCGTTCCCGATATCGTCCTCTGATTACAAAAGCTGCAATCGTTCGGACATCCGCAATGCGGTACGAATATCGCTATATTTCCTCGTTTCATCTCATATTCCTTTGACTTCACAGCCCCATAAGCTCCGCAGCCTCTTTAGCCGCAAACTGCTCCGCTTCCTTCTTACTCCTGCCGCTTCCGCGTCCTATTACGTTACTGTTCAGATGCACCTCGACCTCAAATCGCTTATCATGGTCGGGTCCGCTTGAGCCCACCAATATATACTGCAGCTTCTCCTCGCTGTTTTGCTGAATTACCTCCTGCAAAAGCGTTTTATAATCCACAAACGCAGGCTTCTTACTCTCAAGCGCTTCATCTATAAATCCGAGCACAAATTTCCTCGCATTTTCTATTCCGCCGTCAAGATATATCGCCGCTATAAGTGCTTCAAAGGCATCCGCAAGTATCGACGCTCTTTCGCGTCCGCCTGTCTGCTCCTCACCCCTGCCAAGCAGAAGATACTCCCCGAGCCCTATTTTTTTCGCGAATCCGCACAAGGTCTTTTCGCAAACGAGTCCTGCTCTTATCTGGGTAAGCTCCCCTTCAGGCTGCTTATCAAGAGTTCTAAATAAGTGCTCCGAGGTTATTATCGACAGTACCGAGTCCCCCAAAAATTCCTGACGCTCGTTATTCTCCACCTTATTTTTATATTCATTGGAATAAGATGAATGCGTCAGAGCAATCTTCAGATACTCCTCATTCTCAAATTGGTATCCTATTCTTTCCTGAAGCTCTCTCGTATTACTCATTTTCTCCGTCTCCCTGAGATTTTATCTCTTTCACAGCCGCAGCTATCGCTTCTATCGCTCCGCTCTGTGTAAACGCAGCCGCCTGACGTATTGCATTTTTGAACGCCTTTGCGTCAGAGCTGCCGTGTGCTTTTATTACCGGCTTTGCTATTCCCAAAAGCGGAGCTCCGCCGTGTTCGGTATAGTCCATCTTCTTCTTAAATGCATAAAGTCCTTTTTTGAGCACAAGTGCGGCAAACTTTGTAAGCAGGTTGGAGTAAAGTATTCCCTTTATCTCCTTCATCATACCCATTGCTGTTCCTTCTGTGAGCTTCAGCACGATATTTCCGGTGAATCCGTCCGCTACCGCTACGTCGCACTTTCCTGACGGTACATCTCTCGCCTCTATATTCCCCACAAAATTAAGCGGAGCCTTACCCAAAAGCTGATACGCTTCCTTTTGCAGAGGAGCTCCCTTGCATTCTTCGGTTCCGACATTTATAAGCCCCACTCTGGGATTCTTTACTCCCTCGACCTTCTCCATATATATAGAGCCCATAACTCCAAACTGCACAAGCATCTCAGGTCTGCATTCAACGTTAGCTCCGCTGTCTATCAGCAGATACTTTTCAGCCGTCGTCGGTATTATCGGGGCAAGTGCGGCTCTTTTTATTCCGCGTATTCTTTTAACTATAAAGGTAGCTCCCACAACGAGTGCTCCCGTACTTCCCGCCGATACCGCTGCATCACATTTTCCTTCGGCAAGTGCTTTTAAAAGTACCGCCATTGAACTGTCGGAATATTCCTTTATTATTTCGGTGGAGTCCGCTTCAATCGGCATAACCCCGTCCGCGTTGAGTATCTCTATTCCTTCAAGTGAGATTCCGTTTTCAGCCGCTATTCTTTCTATCTCTTCCTTTTT
>CAJGEB010000089.1 GCA_904502045.1 uncultured Oscillospiraceae bacterium | reverse complement strand
TGTGGGGGAAAGGGTTTTTCTGATTACAGTATCTGTTCCGTGCCCCTTACCTGTTTTAGCGAGTGAGCCGTAAAGAATAACTTTAAAAAAGTTTGAAGATTTATTAATTGATTTGAAGATTTTACATGCTTGTTCGGGTCCTATAGTATGCGAGCTTGAAGGACCCCTGCCGATCTTATAAATTTCGGTTATAGAGTTCATACCCGAAATAGATTTTTCGCCTGTGTTTATATGGGAGTTTTGATAGAAATAATCCATTGGAATATTGAATATTTTTGATAGACAGAGAATATGCGTTGCAGAGGGTTGAGATAATCCGTTTTCCCATTTAGATACCGCCCTATTGCTGATTCCGAGATTTTCGCCAAGATTTTTTTGGGACATCCCGTTTTTAATTCGTAATTCCTTTATCCTCTGAGAACAAAACTTTTCCATATATTTAACCTCTTTTAATTTTATAATTTTATTTTAGCACAGTACACATCAACTATAAAGCAAAGCATGAAAATATTTTGAAGTAAAATCAACCGTTAGTTGACTGTCGGCGTTATAATTTTTCTAAGGCTTGAAAAAGCAAATTTGTACTATGATTAAAAATTTGCTCAGGAAGTAATAAAGTGTGGGAATGGGGAAAAAATATTGTTGACAAAATAAGGATTTTTGCTATAATGGAAAAGGAGACTCAGCTTTTTTGGAAAGTCTGTCAGGGAGAATGCGTCGGAGACTGAAAGCGCGTTTGAGATGAGTAGTAAGCTTGGGAACGCTCTGAGGAAAAGGTTTAATTAAATAAAAAGAGGGTACAGTTTTGTACCAAAGCGGGTGGCACCGCGGGTTAAATTTTAGTTTACTCGTCCCGGGAATATAAGTTATATATTCCTTGGGACATTTTTATTTCAGTAAGAAAACAGGAGGCATATTACTATGTACAGAACTCTATTTTGTAACGACATTTGTGATAAGCACATAGGGCAGAGCGTTCAGCTTGCGGGCTGGGTAGACGTAGTGCGCGATCACGGCGGAGTTATATTTGTTGACCTTCGGGACTATACGGGAGTGACTCAGGTAGTTGTTCACAATGAGGAGCTGCTGAAGAATGTAAACAGAGAAACGGTAATCTCTGTAAGCGGAACTGTAGAAAAGCGCGATCCGGAAACGGTTAATAATAAGATTGCAACGGGATATGTTGAGCTTGTTGCGGATACACTTGAGATACTCGGAAAGAGTAAGAATATGCTTCCGTTTGAGGTAAGAGCATCGAGAGCGAGCAAGGATGAGCTCAGACTTAAGTACCGTTATCTTGATTTGCGTAACCCCAAGAATCACGATAATCTGGTAATGCGTTCCAAGATAATCAGACATCTTCGCAATAAGATGGAGGAGAAGGATTTTCTGGATATGCAGACTCCGATACTGACTGCATCATCGCCTGAAGGAGCCCGTGACTTTTTGGTACCGAGCCGTAAGCATCCGGGAAAGTTTTATGCATTACCGCAGGCTCCGCAGCAGTTCAAGCAGCTTTTGATGGTATCCGGATTTGATAGGTATTTCCAAGTAGCGCCCTGCTTCAGAGATGAGGACGCACGTGCGGACCGTTCTCCCGGTGAGTTTTATCAGCTTGACTTTGAGATGGCGTTTGCAACGCAGGAAGACGTACTGAACGTGTGCGAGGATGTAATTTACGACACCTTTAAGACGTTTTCAGATAAGAGAGTAACCGAAAAGCCGTTTAGGAGAATTACCTATGCGGAATCAATGATGAAATACGGTTCCGATAAGCCTGATTTACGCAATCCGCTTATAATATGTGATTTGACTGACTTTTTTGCAGACGTTGATTTTCCTGCGTTCAAAGGAAAGCCCGTTCGCGGAATCGTTGCGGATTGTCAGGGTAAGTCAAAGAAATTTTTTGAGGACTCCCTCAAGTTTGCTACTTCTGCAGAGGTAGGTCTTGGAGGACTCGGATATATTACCCTTAAAGACGGAGTATTTGCAGGACCGATAGCTAAATTTTTAAGTGATGAAAAGAAGGCCGAGATAACCGCTATTACGGGAGTAAAAGAGGGCGAAACATTATTCTTTATCTGTGACGATAAGAAAAACGACACAGAGAAAAAGGCGGGACATATCCGCACATGGCTTGCAAAAAAGGATCAACTTGATCTTATTAAGGACGATGCGTTTGAGTTTTGCTTTGTAGTAGATTTTCCGATGTATGAGATAGATGAGGAAACGGGGGATACGATATTTACCCACAACCCGTTTTCTATGCCGCAGGGAGGAATGGAAGCGCTTCTCAATAAGGAGCCGACAGAGGTACTTGCATATCAGTATGACCTTGTGTGCAACGGAATAGAGCTTGCGTCGGGAGCAGTAAGAAACCACGATATAGACGTAATGAAGAAGGCGTTTGAGATAGCGGGATATTCCGAAGAGGAGCTCAAATCCCGATTCAATGCGCTTTATACAGCGTTCCAATACGGAGCGCCTCCTCACGCAGGAATGGCACCGGGTATTGACAGAATGGTAATGCTTCTTACCGATGAAGAGAAGATACTTGAGGTTATTGCGTTCCCGCTCAACGGAAATGCGCAGGATCTCTTGCTTGGAGCTCCGAGTGAGGTAACGAATCAGCAGCTTGAGGACGTACATCTTCTCGGAAACGGCAGTGCACTTGCAGGACGCGCGGTAAGCAGCGGCTCGGCAAAGCAATCTCAAGGTAAGCGTTCGACCTTTTCTAATGCACAGCAGTTAAATCAGCTTTCCCTTACCGATGAAGAAGAGGGAGTAATGCAGGATATCTTCAAGAAGATGCAGGAAAAAGAGGAGCTGCTTAAAGGAATAGATACCGAAGATGTTGAGGCGATGGTACACGTAATGCCGATGACAAACGTACTTCGTAAAGACGAGCGTAAGCAGCCGTTCAGCAGAGAGAGTCTGCTTGAAGGAGCTCCTGAACGTAGCGAAGACAGCTGGCAAGTACCCAGACTTGTGAAGTGAGGTGTGTAGAGATGAAATATTATGCAGCAAAGCTAAAAGGTAAAGGTAATATCGCTGTTGACGATACAATTCTTGTGAAGGACGTTGAGTCGACTGCAGGCTCTCGTATATTGGAGGGCTTCAAGTCTTTATTCAGTGCAGAGGCGGTTGTGCGGCTTGAAGAGGCAGGATATGAGATTTCGGGAAAGACGCATGTAGGCGAGTTCGGACTTGACCTTGTGGGAGAGTTTTCGTACTATGCAGAAAAAGAGAGTGAGCTCAAAGGTGCAGCGGCTGAGCTTGTAGCGAAGGGTGAAGTAAAAGCGGCGCTCGGAGTTGATATGAACGGAGCAACAAGACGAGCGGCAGCTCTTTCGGGAGTGGATTTTCTTAAAGCGACCTACGGTACCGTTTCCCGTTACGGAGTTATCTCCTGCGCGGCATCGGGCGAGCAGATCGGAGTATACGCTGCTGATACTGACGGTATAAAAGAGGTAATGGGGGTTATCGCCGGTCACGATGAAAAAGACGGAACCAGCCTCAGAGATAAAAAGTATGAGTATAGAAATGACAAAGACGTGTCTTTGATGAAGGTCTGCGTGGTCAAGGAGTTACTTGAAAAAGCAGATGATGCGACAAAAGCAAGTGTAAAGGCTTATGCCGATACACTTCGAGCGAAGGGAGTTTCCGTTGAGGAGATCTCTTTTGATGTTTTTGACGTTGCGAATACAGCGTGGCAGATACTTATGACTGCTGAAACCTGCAACAACGTGTCGCGTTATGACGGAGTAAAATTCGGACATCGTGCTGCGGAATATAAAAATATCGACGAGCTGTACGTCAATACGAGAACTGAGGGATTTAACTTCCTCACCAAAGCGGTAATACTTTACGGATCCGACGTGCTTTCCAAAAACCGTTATAAAGATTGCTATGATAAATCTCTGCGTGTACGTCGTGTAGTAGCAGAGAAGTTCGAAGCACTTATGGAGCAGTACGACGCAGTATTAACTCCGGTGTGCAGCAGAACTGCTTACGAGGCGTACGATATAAAGGATGCGTTTGGAAGGGTGTTTGAAGAGAGCGTGTTTACCGCACTTGCAAACCTTATCGGTATACCTGCGCTCGTAAGCGGCGGAGTTCAGCTTATGGGTAAGCATTTTGATGAAAGTACACTGCTCAGCCTTGCTAAAAGTGTTGAAGGGGAGGGCAAATAAAGATGAAATATGAGATTGTTATCGGACTTGAAACTCACGTTGAGTTGAGTACCGAATCCAAGATATTCTGCTCATGCGGCGGACATTCTGCAGCTAAGGAGCCGAATGATTGTGTATGTCCCGCGTGTAGCGGTATGCCGGGAATGCTTCCGGTAATGAATAAGAGGGTAGTGGAGCTTGCGGTTACTGCAGGACTTATGCTCAACTGCAATATTAACAGATACACAACCTTTGATAAGAAGAATTATTACTATCCCGACCTTCCTTGCGCATACCAGATAACCCAGCTCAATCATCCGATATGCAC
>CAJGEB010000088.1 GCA_904502045.1 uncultured Oscillospiraceae bacterium | reverse complement strand
TCCGTTGTTCAATTTTCAAGGTCCTCTTCGCTATCCTCTGACTCAGCTCTTTTTCATCGCCTTGTCATCTGACAGCTTTGATATAATACCACACCTATTTCCCTTTGTCAACACCTTTTTTAAACTTTTTTTATTTTTTTAGATTTATCCTATTTTTCCCAATTCCGTATATGGACTTTATTCAAAACCTATGCTATACTGTGCAAGGTTTTTATACCAATTATATCATCAGGAGGATTTTATGTCTTTCAACACTATACTTTTTGATATGGACGGAGTACTCGTAAACTCCGAACGGCGCACACAACAAGTAATAATAGATATGTTTAAGGAGATGGGAATTTACGCAAAGCACGAAGATTTTATTCCCTTCACCGGTATGGGCGAGGACCGTTTCATCGGCGGAGTAATCGAAAAATACGGACACCCCTATCATCCTGATATGAAAACTCGCGTATATGAGATGTACGCTTCATATCCCGTGGACGAGCCCGTAGCCTTTCCCGGTACAAAAGAAATGATACTTGAGCTCAAAAGACGCGGTTATAAGCTCGCCGTCGCCTCCTCAGCAGACGAGTCCAAGGTGCTCACCAATATTGGTTTTGTGGGACTTTCCCCCGCGGACTTTGATGCGGTAATTACCGGCAGCAACGTCTCCCGCAACAAGCCGGATCCCGAAATATATAATCTTGCTGCTGCACGAACCGTTTCCCTTGCTTCAGAATGTATAGTAGTTGAAGATGCGGTAGCCGGAGTTACCGCCGGAAAAATCGCAGGAATGTATACCGTTGCGGTACTCGGTTCCTTCCCAAAAGAAGAGCTCGTTAATGCCGGTGCGGATCTAATACTGAACAAGACCGTCGATATTCTGGAGATAGTAGGCAAGCTGTAAATAATGGTGATACAACAAACGCGTACCTTTCGTTTTTACACGAATAAGTACGCGTTTTATTTTTTATTTCTCGTTCATCCTTGAGAGGAACCTCTTGGTTCTCTCCTCATGAGGATTATCTATTACGCTTCTCGAATCGCCCTCTTCAACGATTACTCCCTCATCCATAAATATAATACGGTCGGCTACGTCGCGCGCAAAATTCATCTCATGAGTAACTATCACCATCGTCATTTCTTCTTCCGCGAGCTGACGGATTACCTTGAGTATCTCCCCCGTAAGCTCGGGGTCAAGTGCCGAGGTGGGCTCGTCAAAAAACAGTATCTCCGGCTTCATCGCAAGTGCTCTTGCTATCGCTACTCTCTGCTGCTGTCCGCCGGAAAGCTGACACGGATATGCGTCTGCCTTATCCTCAAGTCCCATTTTTCTCAAAAGAGCATAGGCATTCTCTTTTGCCTCTTCCCTATTCATTCCAAGTACTGATATCGGTGCATCAATCAAGTTCTTCAGCACCGAGTAATGCGGAAAAAGATTAAAGTTCTGGAACACGAGTCCAAAGTAACCCCGTATTTTCCTCAGTGTCTTTTTGTCGGCATACTCTGCTCTACCGTCCTCGCCCGTCCAAACCGCTTTCTCTCCGAGATAGCTGAGTTCTCCCGACGACATCTCGGTAAGAAGAGTAGCACAGCGCAAAAGGGTGGATTTCCCCGAACCCGAAGGTCCGATTATTCCCACTACCTCGCCTCTGTCTACCGTAAGACTTATATCTTTAAGTACCTCAAGCTTTCCGTCGAAAACCTTTCTGACGTTTTGCAGCTTTAATATATTAGTTCCCATATCATTTCTCCTTAGCTGTAATAACGCATACTGTTTTCTATCTTCGACATAACGTACGCAACTATCGCATTGAAGATAAAGTAAAATACTCCCGCAACAAGCAGCGGCATAAAGGTAGTCTGAGCCGCCGCGATTCTCTTTGCTATGGTAAACATCTCATCGTGCGACAAAACGAACGCAAGCGACGTATCCTTTACCAAGGTTATTACCTCGTTGGTTATCGGCGGTAATGTCCGCTTCACCATCTGCGGTAATATTATCTTGAAAAAGGTCTGAGCTTTGTTGTATCCCAAAACCTGTGCTGCTTCTCTTTGTCCTTCGGGAATCGACTCTATTCCCGCTCGGTATATCTCCGCAAAATACGCCGAATAATTTATTACAAATCCTATTATGAGTGCTAAAAATTTCCACTCGCTCGAAAGGGTTATTCCGAATATGTAATAAGGTCCGTAGCACACCACGAGCAGCTGGAGCATCAGCGGAGTTCCCCGCAGTATCGCTATGAAAAAAGAAAATACTGCTTTGATAGGCTCAAAAGAGCATATCTTTTTTAATAAGCTCTTCTCCCCCGTATTATCTTTTATCAAAAACTTAAGCGGTGCGAATTTTGACATTCGTCCTCCGCAGACAGCAAGTCCGAGCGGTAACGAAAATATAAGCGTAAGCGCAAATATCAATAACGTGTGGAGAAATCCCTCAGACAAATGCTTGAGTATAAGAGCAAAACTCATCTTACTTTATCCTTTCCAAATAACACACAAAAGGACGACAAGCAGCCCCGTCGCCCCTTTATTTTTACTCCCGAATTACTTCGTTAAGCAAACCATATCCTTAATTCCGTATTTTTCAGCAAGCTCCCCGAACTTACCGTTCTCTACAAGCTGCTTCATCGCCGCCTGTACCTGATCGCGAAGCTCGGTATTTCCAAGCTTAAAGCCTACTGCATACTGCTCGGTGGAGAAGGGCTCCTCAAGCATTACGAACTTATCTCCGCGGGACTCAAGCTGATATTTCGCAACTCCGATATCAATTGCAATCGCATCAGCCATTCCGCTTTCGAGATCTTCAAACGCGGTAAGGAAGTCCTTAACGAAGTTGAGATCCTTAAATGTAGCTGCCAACGCGAGATTCTCCGCATTGTCTTCCGTGTTGGTAAGTGCAGTATGTGCAGAGGATCCGTCCTGTGTTACTACTACCTTACCCGCAAGGTCAGCCTCGGTAGTAATTCCGGAATCCTTCTTTACTACCCATACGATACTGTTATCTACATAAGCTTCGGTCCAGGTGTAGTCATCCTCACGGCCGGTAACCGTAAATCCGTTCCAGATGCAGTCGATGCTTCCGGAGTTGAGTATCTGATCCTTAGAGTTCCAATCGATAGGAGTCTTTACAAGCTCCCAACCGTAGATCTTGCATACCTCTTCTGCTACCTCAAGGTCAAATCCGGTGTAGTTTCCGTCGTCATCCATATATCCGTAAGGAGGATACTCGGCGTCAAAGCCTACTACAAACTTATTTTCATCATTCTCATTTTTGCAAGCCGCAAGTGCAAACAGCATCAGCGCAGCAAGCACGATAGCTAATATTTTTTTCATCATTTTTACCTCCAGATAATTTCTTTATGATACTACTTTACCAAACTAAATCGCCTTTGTCAATACACCTATTTACCATTTTATTCATATTTAACTCATCAACTTTTGTATTTTTACAATATTACCGCACTAATTCCTGCCTTTTTTCTTTGCAATAAATGCGAAAATATATCTGACGCCCGCCGTAGCCAAAACTATTCCCATTGAGAGTGCGGCAGTCAGCTCCAAGGTATACAGCGCTTTACCTGCAAACGCCTCAAAGCTTCCCCCGAGGGCATAAGCCATCGAATAATAAAGCGCACCTCCCGGAACGAGCGGTATCAGCGACACCATACAAAACGTAGTCGCCGGAGTTTTGATTACCCTCGCGAATATCTCCGCATACGCCGTGCTCACTATCGCTACAATAAAGTATCTCACCGCCTCCTGCTCTATTATAAATCCGAGCAGTAAAAACAAAAGCCAAGATATCATTCCGCCGAGCGCCGCGAGTAACAGCTTCTTACCTCTTATATTAAACAAAAATCCAAAACCGAGCGTTCCGAGAAACGCTGCACTTACCTCTATTAAACCACCCATCACATCGCGCCTCCAAACAAATATACCGTCAATATATATCCGCTTGCTATCGCCAAAGCAAGTAATACCGCTTCAATCGAACGCAACGCTCCCGTAACGCTGTCACCGGTAAAAAGGTCTCGCAGGGAATTCGTCAGTCCGACTCCGGGAATCAAACTCATTATATTTCCTATAATTACATTGTCCGCCGTCAAAATTACCCTCGTTTTTACAAATACAAACGCCAAACAACAGGCAGTAAAGGAACACAAAAATCTTCCGAGCAGCTTGTTTACCCTAAAACGCTCATTTAATTTTGCAACTATTCCGACCAAAACTCCTATAAAAAGAGCAATAATTATTTCCGCGAACGTCCTGCCGCCGAAAAATACGCAAAAGGCTCCTGCAATAACTCCGTAAAAGGCTATACTTATCCAGGCCGGATAGTTCGGAGTTTTCTTTATCTTTTCAAGCTCCTGCTTTACTTCTTCCACCTCAGGACAGCTTTCGGTCATCCGCCTTACCAACGAATTAAGCCTGTCAAGACGCTCTATATCCGTTCCGGTCTTCTTGATTCTGCGGGACTGCGTAAGCACCGCGCCCTCTGCCGTTTCCACCGAAACTATCATATTAGAGGTCGTCGCATA
>CAJGEB010000087.1 GCA_904502045.1 uncultured Oscillospiraceae bacterium | reverse complement strand
TGCGGATCTATGTCTATAAGCAGCGTTTTTTTACCTTTAGCTCCGAGAGAGGCGGTCAGATTTACCGACGTTGTAGTTTTTCCGACTCCGCCCTTTTGGTTAGCTATCGCAATTATTCTTCCCATCCGCGTTCCCGCGCCCCCTTGCTTGTGTATTTTCAGAGGTATTATACCAAATACCGCAAAGTATTTCAAGTAAGCGCACGGATTTTTTACTATTTTACCCCTTTTTTATCAAATTTTACGTTTCACGTGAAACTACTCTCACACCCAAGCAGTTATTCCCCGCCCCAAAACAAATTATAATCCCCGCCCCTACGGCTTTTAATAACGCTCAGGAGCACTTCACGCACTTTTTATCGGTTCGCCGCCTCTTGCAAAAACACCCCGCCGCTATTGAAACACCCGCAGGCTTAGCCGAGTAATTTTGTTGAGCGGGTATCTATCTTCGCTCCGGTAAGCATCTTTTGGAACCACCGGTACTGCTGACCTTTTCCTTTACAACAAAAAAGAGCCGGTATGGTACCGGCTCTTTTTCAGGGGAATGTTTATCAAACCGTCTCCGGCTGATGTTAAACTTTTACACTGCACTCATTGGCTTTTTTGTACGCCTTGCTCTTGGGTATTCTAACAACATACTCAAAAAATTCCTCGTTTTCGCTGGATTTTGCATAGGCGTCGAGACCGGAGCTGAGCCTTGTTTCGACCGCTTTGTTTACGGTATTTAAAAAGAGCCGCAGGTCCTTGACCATATATATTTTGGGTGCAGACGGCGTTTTTTTAGGTGCGGTAAGCTCCGAAATGTACCGTTCTGTCTGCGCTACGTTGAGATTTTTTGCAATAATGTACTGAAGCGCGCCTTTTTGGAGCTCCTCATCGGTAATTTGGAGCAGCGCTCTTGCGTGGCGCTCGGTTAGTCCGTTTTTTTCGATTTCGGAGCGCAAATCCTCCGGAATTTTTAGTAATCTCAGCTTGTTTGCCACCGTGGACTGTGCTTTTCCGAGCTTTTGAGCCGCCTCGTCCTGACTGACTCCCCAAACGCTTATTAGCTCGCTGATAGCCTTTGCCTCCTCGAAAAAGGAGAGGTCTTTTCTTTGAATATTTTCAATGAGCGCGAAAACGGCGGACTGCTCATCTGTGGCGGTGCGTACTATCGCGCTAATGGAGTCCCTGCCCAGCATTTTTACCGCGCGGAATCTTCTCTCGCCGCTGATGATGAGGTATCTTCCGTCGGGGATTTTTCTTAATAAAACAGGTTGAAGGAGTCCGTTTTTTGAGATACTGTCCGCAAGCGAGAGCAGCTCATTTTTATCAAATATTTTTCTCGGCTGTGCGGGATTGGGGTAAATTTTGTCGAGCGGTATAAGCGAAACCTTGTCCACAATTTTATTTCTCATCATCGACGCTCCTTTTCTTAGTTTTACACGTTTTCTTTTTAATTACACTTTAGCGCAAAAAGACGGCAAAATCCAGAGAAATCGGTCGAAGAAAAACGCCGTATTCCGACGGAACACGACGCATTTTTCATTATCTTATGGGACTTTTTGCAATTTTTGCGGATTGTCTTGGGTACTTAGTCGAGGTTTGCGATATTTTTTTGATGATAACGAGGGATCTTCCCGATCTGTCGGGCAGCGAGTACTTCACCACGTCCTCTACCCTGCCACCGAGCAGTTCGACCGCCTTTTGCGCCTCTTTTACTTCCTCATCGGGCTGCGGACCCTTCATCGCGAGGAATACTCCCCCGACCTTCACAAACGGCAGACAGTATTCTGCGAGCTCCGCGAGGTTTGCCACCGCTCTTGCCGTCGCGACGTCGTATTTTTCTCTGAATTTTGCATTTCTTCCCGCCTCTTCGGCTCTTGCGTGCACCGCCTGCGCCTCTATTCCGAGCAAGCCGCAGAGCTCATTTAAAAAAACGATTCTTTTGTTGAGGCTGTCGAGCAGCGTTAGTTTTAGGTCAGGGCGTACTATTTTTATGGGAACCGACGGGAACCCTGCTCCGCAGCCGACGTCTATTACATTCGCTCCCTCTTTTATTTCGGAAAAATTCAGTACCGATGCGCTGTCCGCGAAGTGCTTTATCGCTATCTCGTCAGGTGCAGTTATCGCCGTCAGGTTTACCTTTTCGTTGTACTCTATCAGGAATTTTGCGTAGCTGTCAAAGCTCTCAAATATATGGTCATTTATTTCGATGTTAAACTCCTTGAGCGCACCTCCGAGGAGCTCCTCCGAGATGATTTTTTCTTCTTTCACTCACTCCGCCTCCTTTACTCTTTCGCCTTGATTTCTCTTCATTTTTTCGAGGTATATCAGCAGTACCGAGATGTCTGCAGGTGACACTCCGGAGATTCTCGATGCCTGTCCGATAGTTTCCGGCTGCACCGCTTTAAGCTTTTCAATTGCTTCAAGACGCAGTCCTTTTACCTCATCATATACTATTTCTTTCGGAATTTTCTTTGTTTCGAGCCTATGGCTCTTTTCTATCTGTAATATTTGCTTTTGAATATACCCTTTGTATTTGGTTTCTATCTCCACCTGCTCGCAAACATCCTTGGGAAGAGGAGTCCTCTTTTTGTCAAACGGAGCCATATCATCATAGGTTATCTGCGGCCTGCGGACGTAGTCGGCAATTGAGGCTCCGGTGGTCGCAGGAGCGGTTCCCTTCTCGACGAGCATACTGTTAAGAGCATCGCTCGGTGCAATAAATGACGAGTCAATTCTTTCGATTTCTTTTTCAATTTGCTCCTTCTTTTTGAGGAATTTTTCCCATCTCTCGTCGCTTATAAGACCTATTTTTCTGCCGAGCGGAGTAAGTCTGAGGTCGGCGTTATCCTGCCGCAAAAGCAGTCTGTACTCCGAGCGCGACGTCATCATTCTGTAAGGGTCCTTGCACCCCTTCACCACAAGGTCGTCTATCAGCGAGCCGATGTAGGAGCTCGATCTCGGCAGCTCTATCGGTTCCTCACCCTTCACCGCTCTCGCCGCATTTATTCCCGCAACGAGCCCCTGACCTGCCGCCTCCTCGTAGCCTGAGGTACCGTTGAACTGTCCTGCTCCATAGAGTCCCGAGATACCCCGAAACTCAAGCGACGACTTCAGATCAAGCGGATCACAGCAGTCGTACTCTATTGCGTACGCACTACGCATTATCTTCACATTTTCGAGTCCCTTTATCGTGCGGTACATCTCAATTTGTACCTCTTCAGGTAACGACGAGGACATTCCCTGCAGATACATCTCGTCTGTATCCTCCCCCATCGGCTCAATAAACAACTGATGGCGCTCCTTGTCAGCGAAACGCATTACCTTATCCTCTATACTCGGACAGTATCGCGGCCCGATTCCCTCGATCATTCCCCCGTAAAGCGGCGAGCGACCGATATTCCGCCTTATTACCTCATGCGTTGCCTCATTTGTGTACGCTATATGGCACACAGCGGTATTTTTGAGCTCCGCCTCTGTTTCAAACGAGAAAGGTATCGGCGGCTCATCGCCCGGCTGGATTTCAAGTCCCTCAAAATTTATGCTCCCTCTATGTACTCTTGCAGGAGTTCCCGTTTTAAACCTTCTCAGCGCGACTCCCGCTTCTCTAAGGCTTTCCGACAGGTCATTCGCCGCGTGAGTACCGTCCGGACCGCTCTCCTGCACGAACTCCCCAACAAAAATCTTACCTTTTAAATAGGTTCCCGTCGCAATTATTACCTTTTTTGCAGCAAAAAAGGCTCCCATTGCCGTGACGACTCCCGTTACCGCTCCGTTTTCGACCCGAAGCTCCACTATCTCAGCCTGCTTTATGTCCACATTTTCCTCTTTTTCAAGGACCCTCTTCATATATCTGTGGTACTTCACTCTGTCGGACTGTACTCTCAGCGACCGTACCGCAGGTCCTTTGCCGCTGTTCAGCATCCTACTCTGCAAAAAAGTAGCGTCCGCCGCCTTCCCCATCTCTCCGCCAAGCGCATCAATTTCCCTGACAAGACAGCCTTTGGCTGTTCCGCCTATCGACGGATTACACGGCATATTCGCTATTGCATCAAGCGATATAGTAAATATTATCGTTTTCGCTCCAAGCCTCGCCGCCGCAAGCGCCGCTTCTACTCCCGCGTGCCCTGCGCCCACTACCGCTACGTCATATTCTCCCGCTCTGTATTCCGTTCTTGCTCTCTTTTGCATCTTTTTTTACCTTTCCCCGGGCAGTGCCCGGGCGGGTAGCACCCGCGGGCAATCCGCAGTATATTGCTATAAAAAGTTTAAGTTCCACACTCGACCGACAGCTTCCACCGCAACGTTTAAATCGTATTTCGCTTGCGAAATTTGCGCCCTGCCTTTTGGCGCAAAGATTTAAACTTGCTAAATTAACGGTCGCTGTCCGTTAATTTTTCGCTCGACCATCGGCTGCTCTGTTAGGCGAAGCGCCCCGAGCGTAGCTCGGCGCAAAGCGGAGCTTTGCGTGAAACGGCGTACCGCCGTTGCGCTTCGCCTTACAAAAGCACCCTATGGTTGAGTGTGTAAGTTAATGTTTTAGTTGCAATATACCACGAAGTTAGAGTGGGCGATGCCCACCGCT
>CAJGEB010000086.1 GCA_904502045.1 uncultured Oscillospiraceae bacterium | reverse complement strand
TTTACTGCAGCGAGTGCTTCTCCAAAATGAAGCAGGACCAGGAATAATCCTTCCCTGAATTGAATCAACAAAAAGTACGGACAGCTAAGCTTGTCCGTATTTTTTTGCATTAAAAATCCCCCGTTTTTCAGGGGGACTTTTTATTTCCTATTCTATTTCAAGGTCATCCATATCAGCTTCCGATACAAGTGTTATTTCCGCATCGAATTCGATATTATTTCCTCCGCGCACATACCTGAACACCGATATCGTTACCTTATCTCCCGGCTTGTAGGAATCCAAAAGCTCGCTCGCCTTATCAAATGAATCAATTGCTTCTCCGTTGATATGTGTGATTATGTCATTCACCATAACTCCGCGGTAAACCATATCGGAATTTTGGCTTATTCCAACTATCATAAGTCCCTGCTCAAGTCCGTACTGCTCAGCCGTCGATGCATCTATCAGAGTTCCGGTTATTCCAAGCATTGCTCTGCTCATAACCTTTCCGTTCGAGATAAGCTCTCTTATTATGGGCTCCGCTTTGTTTATCGCAATCGCAAATCCAAGTCCCTCGTAGCCATCCACCTGTATCTTCGCAGAGTTGATTCCGATTACCTGACCGTACATATTAACAAGCGCTCCGCCGGAGTTTCCGGGGTTTATCGCAGCATCAGTCTGTATGCAGTAAAGGGTACTGTTGTCAACCTTTATCTTTCTGTCAACAGCAGAAACTATTCCGAATGATACGCTTCCGGTAAGCTCAATATTCTCACCGCCGCCGGAGATTCCGGGATTTCCTATCGCAAGTACAAATTCCCCTATCTTTATCTGGTCGGAATTCCCAAACTGCGCATAATTCATTCCGCTCTCGTCAACTTTTACGACCGCTATATCCGTCTTTTCGTCGCTTCCCACTATCTTTGCATCGTACGTGGTTCCGTCAGAAAGAACTACTTCAAGCTTCGCCGCGCCGTCCACAACGTGCGCATTGGTTACTATATATCCGTCTTCAGTCATTATTATTCCCGAGCCGGAAGACGCCAGCGCGTATGTTTCTCTGCCGCCTGAACTATATTTGCCGTAATTATATATTGCAACCACAGTCGGACTTACAAGCTCCGCTACCTCAGTAGTAGACAGCTTGCCATCCGGACTCGGTTCCCTCTCCTCCTCAGGTCTGCTGTTGAGGTCTATTCCGGAAAAATCAGAATTTGTAGCTCCACCACCGGCACCCCCGTTGCTTATCCCGCCGGAGTTCTGCACAAATCCGTTGGACGTAACCAGACTGTATATTCCGAAGCCTGCAAAAAACAGCATCGCAACTACCAGCACCGCTCCCGTTAAACCGAGTGCGATCCACCCTCCGTACCTTTTCTTCTTTTTCGGTTCGGCTGCTGCAGTATTTTCGGGCGCAGAGACAGCCGCAGCCTCTTCCTTTTTCTCTTCCCCTTCAATACCGCTTTCTTCAACTCTTATCTCTGCCGGCTCCTCAATCGTCGCTGCAACCTCTTCGGTTTTCTCGATATTCTCTTCATTTTCTTGCAAATTTCCCTCTTCGTAGTCTCTCATTTTATTCCTCCAAGCTGTAATTTTCAGGGATTTATCGGTAGCGAAAACTCAAATTCGGTAAAGTCGCCTTCCTTACTTTTTGCTCTTATCTCTCCCTGATGCAGATGAACAAGCATTTTTACTATATAAAGTCCCAGGCCGACTCCGTTCTTGTCAAGACTGCGTGACTTGTCGCTCTTGTAAAATCTGTCAAATAATCTGTGAAGCTCATTTTCAGGTATTCCCGCTCCGGTATTGCGTATCGCAACATACACCATCTTTCCGTCCTGCGAAAATACTATCTCAATCTTTCCGCCTTCACCCGTAAACTTTACGGCGTTATCCACCAAGTTATATATTACCTGATATATTAAGTCGCCGTCCGCCTGCGCTATTACCTTTCCGCTGTCGAGTCCGACTATCTCTATATTCTTCTCCTCTATCTTTCTCTCAAACGAAAATACTACCTGACATATCATCTCATGCAGATCCACCGCCGACAGATTTATCTCCATTTCGCCCGACTCGATCCGCGCTATATTCAGCATAGACCTTACAAGTCTTGCCAATCTCTTAGTTTCAGACGCCACTATCTCAAGATAATACCTCTCTTTTTCCTTAGGTATCGTCCCGTCTAAAATTCCGTCGATAAATCCGCTTATCGTTGTCATCGGAGTCTTTAATTCGTGTGATACGTTAGCTATAAAGCTCCTGTTTACGCTTTCAAGATCCGCAAGCGATGACGCCATATTGTTAAACGCCTCCGCAAGCGCTTCGATCTCCTCGCCGCCCTCAACCGGAACCCTTACCGAGAAATCTCCCATGGAAAAGCTCTTTGTTGCGGCTACCATCTTTCTCATCGGATTCACCATTCTGTTAGTCACAAAAAATATTATTACAAACGCTATAAACAGTACTCCCGCACCGCTCAGAATAAATATGCTAAATATCTCATACAGAAATCCCTTCAGATCTCCTGTCGGCGCGGAAATAAACACTATTCCCGCTACTTCTCCCTCTACTTTTAAAGGTATACCTATAGTATAATAAGCTCCGGAAGTATATATTCCGCCGAATTTTCCCACCTCGTAGTATTCCTCTTTTTCAAGCACCTTATTCACTGCCGATGTCGGAGCGTTCTCGCTTTTATGCACACATTCCCCATACTCAGAGCAAACAAGCGTTCTCCCCTCTGTATCTGTCAAAAACACTACACCGTCAATTGCGGTTCCGAGCACGGAATACCCTACCTTCAACGCCCACTCGTCGTAATATTTATATCCATTATCCTCAAGACTGCTCAAGGTTATGTTAGCCGCCTGACGCGCATTATTCGTCAGAAGCTCATACCTGTCCTGCTTGAAATACTGCGATACGAACACCAAAAATAACGCGCCCAGTGCAGTTACCGTCGCTATTATTATTGTCGAACATATCGTAAAATATCTCGCAAACAGGCCGTGACGCATTTATCATCTATTCCTTCGTTTCAAACTTGTAGCCTACACCCCATACCGTTTTAAGCACCCATTTTTCAGAAACTCCTTCAAGCTTCTCTCTGAGCCTCTTTATATGTACGTCTACCGTTCTGGAGTCACCGTAATACTCGAATCCCCACACCTCATCAAGCAGCTGATCCCTCGTATAAACTCTGTTAGGATTACTCGCAAGATGGTAAAGCAGTTCAAGCTCCTTCGGCGGAGTATCAATACTCTTTCCATCAACCTTCAGTACATACTCCGTCATATTTACCACAAGCTTATCGTAAAAAACCTCTTTGGCATCACTTTCACTTGCATTCTTTCCGGTCCTTCTCAGTACGGCTTTTATCCTCGCCACTATCTCTTTCGTATCAAACGGCTTTACCACGTAGTCATCTGCACCAAGCTCAAGTCCGAGCACCTTGTCAAAGGTCTCACTCTTCGCCGTTATCATTATTATCGGACAGTCAGACTTCTTCCTTATCTCCCTGCACACCTGCCAACCGTCCAATTTAGGCATCATTATATCAAGCAGCACAAGATCCGGCGACTCCGAATTAAACTTATCGACCGCCTCTGCTCCGTCATTCGCAACTATCGCTTCATATCCTTCTTTCTCAAGATATAGTCTTAACAATTCACATATATTTCTGTCGTCGTCCGCAACAAGTATTCTTCCGGTCGCCATACTCTTTCCTCCTTAAATTCGTCTTTTTTTGACTTATTCGTATTAATTATACAATATTTCCCATCTGTATTGATTAATAATTTTTTAAGGAATTACGCTCTTAGCGTTAACTTTTTGTGTACTCAGTCCCGTCTTTTTCTTTAGTGAGAACAGCCCATATCACAGTGATCGCAATTACAGCTGTGAATATCTCCAACTATCGGAGTCGGATCTATTCCTCTGTTACGGTAGTAGTCAGCTACCGCCGCCTTTACCGCTTCCTCTGCCAAAACAGAGCAGTGTATCTTTGCAGGGGGGAGTCCGTCAAGCGCCTCGATTACCGCTTTATTCGTCAGCTTCAGCGCCTCCTCGATCTTCTTACCCTTTATCATTTCCGTTGCAATAGAGCTCGTTGCTATTGCGGCTCCGCAGCCGAAAGTCTTGAACTTTACGTCGGTTATCACTTCGTCCTCGACCTTAATATATATCTTCATTATATCTCCGCAGACGGCGTTTCCCACTTCTCCTATTCCGTCAGCGTCCGCTATCTCTCCTACGTTTCTCGGACTCGCAAAATGGTCCATTACTTTCTCTGAATACATTATCTGTTTTCCTCCTTAATTATTCTCTCCCAAAGCGGTGACATCGCTCTGAGCCTTGTGATTATCTCAGGTATCTTTTCTGCTATATATTCCACGTCTTCCATCGTATTTTCATCCCCAAGCGTTATTCTGAGGGAACCGTGTGCTATCTCTGCAGGAAGTCCTATCGAAAGCAGTACGTGGCTCGGATCAAGGGAGCCCGACGTGCACGCCGAGCCGCTCGATGCGCATATTCCGTTCATATCCAAAAGCAGTAGCAGTGACTCGCCCTCTACTCCCTCAAACGACACGTTCATATTTCCCGCAAG
>CAJGEB010000085.1 GCA_904502045.1 uncultured Oscillospiraceae bacterium | reverse complement strand
TTTGTTTTCGTTGCAAGAAGTAAGACAGCGAAAGCGAAATCGTATGAGGTAGCGCAGGAGCTTTCGGTACTGATAGGAAAAGCGATGAAAAAGGGAAGCCGAAATCGTGTTGCGGGAGCGAGTGGAAATGATAAAAAGAGCGTTGCTGAAAATCATAGCGTTTTATAAGAGGAATATATCACCGCTTACACCGCCGGCGTGTAGGTTTGTTCCGACGTGTTCGGAGTACACAGCGCAGGCGATAGAGAGGTTTGGCGCAGTAAGAGGCTGCGTAATGGGATTTTTCAGGATATTGAGATGCAATCCGCTGTGCAAGGGCGGGTACGATCCCGTTGGAGAACGGTTTACAATAAGAAGGTACAAAGAAAGTAAAAAAGAGGAAAAATAATAAGCTCGGAGGAAAATGAGATGAATTTTATTTCTGAACTTTTCGGATATCCGCTGGGATGGATAATGTGGCTGTGCTATAAGGTAGTGACGAATTACGGAATAGCGCTGATAATATTTACGCTTATTGCGAAGTTACTGATGCTTCCGATGGCAATAAAGCAGCAGAAATCAATGATAAAGATGCAGCTGATAAAGCCGAAGATGGAGGAGATACAGAAGAAGTACGCGAAGGATCCCCAAAAGCAGCAGGAGGCTACGATGGAGCTTTATAAGAAGGAGGGGTACAGTCCCTTTAGCGGCTGCCTGCCTCTGCTTATACAGTTTCCGATACTCTTCGGACTTATAAACGTTATATATAATCCCCTTACGCATATAGTACGCCTGCCCGCAGACGTTATAACAAAGGCGACTGAGATACTGACTTCCCTTGAGATCAAAACGTCGGCGTACAGCCCGCAAATCGGCGTTATCTCCGCAGTAAACGATAAGACGACGGCGGGAGCCTTTGAAGCATTGGGTGCAGACGTAATTGAAAAGATACAGAGCTTTGACCTGACATTCCTCGGAATGAACCTCGGGGCTGTTCCCGGATGGACATTTCCGCTTATATTGATTCCGATAATCTCCGGACTTACCTCTCTCGGACTCTCACTTTTCTCCCAGAAGACCGGTACTGCCGCCGCTGAAGCAGGTACTCAGCAGCAGGGCGGAGGTATGATGAAGGGTATGATGTATATTATGCCGGTCATCTCCCTCATCTTCACGACTCAGGTACCGATAGGCGTAGGACTGTACTGGATCTTCTCCAACGTATTCTCATTCCTGCAGACTATTTTCCTTCACAAAAAGTTTAACGTGAGAAAGATAGTTGAACAGATGAGACTTGAAGAGGAAGAGCAAAAACGGATCCAAAAAGAGAAAAAGGCCGAGCTGCAGAAGAAAATAGCAGAGGGAGCTGAGCTCTCAAAAGAGGAAAAAGCGCAGACTATGACTGCCAAGGAGATCAATCGGCAAAAGCTCGCGGAAGCCAGAAGGAGAGACGCCGAAAAATACGGAGAAGAATACGTCGAGGTTACTGACGAGGACTTAATTTAGTGGAGGTCATTGATTTGAAAAGAGAAATTATTGCTGAAGGCCGTACCGTTGACGAGGCGCTTGAAAAAATCTGCGCTGAGCTCGGTATCGAAAAGGAATCCGCAGAGTTTGAGATAGTATCTCTGCCCAAGAAAACATTATTCGGAATGAAGACAGTTCCTGCAAAGGTAAAGCTGTTTTTACCCGCATCCAAAGAGGATGCCGCTAAAGCCTACCTCACCGAAGTGCTTGAGGGTATGGGCGTGACTAACCTCACCATTACCAGAACCGAAGAAGAGGAAGGCAAGATCCTCTTCACCCTCGACGGCGACGGACTCGGTGTTGCTATCGGCAGAAGAGGTGAGACCCTCGATGCTCTGCAGTACCTGACATCTCTCGTTATCAATCGCATCGAAGGCGATTATCTCAGAATAAGCATTGATGTCGGCGATTACCGCAAAAAGCGCGAGGAGACCCTCGTTGCTCTCGCCAACAAGATAGCCTCTCAGGCTCTTAAACACGGTAGAAACGTTACTCTTGAGCCGATGAATCCCTACGAGAGAAGAATCATTCATTCAGCCGTTCACCTCGTCGAAGGAGTTACCAGCAGATCCATCGGTGAGGAACCCAACCGCAAAGTCATTATCTGCCCTGAAAAAAAATCAGCCTACCGCGGTGAGCGTAACAACTCAAGACCCCGCAGAGATAATAGCCGTCCGCGCAGAGAGGACAGCTGTCGTGCGGCTGCTCCCGCAGACCAATCACAAAATCCCGTTAAAATTGAGGCCGCTGACAAGCCCCTCTATGGTAAAATAGATCTCGATTAGTATTTTGATTCTTTAATCCCTGCTTGCTTTTTGGGCGCGACGGATACGCTCTTTAATCGTCAGCTGAGGATGTTTCGCAAGAGGGTTTCTCCACGAAATCCTCTTCTTTTTGTTCCGCTTGTGCCTCCTATGCTTCCGGCGATCCGCCCCGCAGAAGCTCCGCTTCTGCGGCGGGAGCGAAGCTCCCGTGACCGCGCCGACGAAGTCGGGCGCGGGGCGGATCGCCTGCACAAGCAGCGAAAAGCGGAACAAAAAGTATAAACCGTCGCGAGTTATACGGATAGTATTAAGAATTAGGATAAAAAGAAAGATGAAAAGTGAGGAAGTAAAAGAGAGAAGGTGAAGAGGAAATGAGGAATAGTACGGTGGCAGCGATAGCAACGGCAACGGGCGTGGGAGCTATCGGAGTAGTTAGAGTGACGGGCGATGCAGCAATAGAGATAGCGGATAAGGTGTTTGTGAGAGGAAAGAGCGGAGTTGAGAAAAAAAAGCTGAGTGACCTAAAGGGCAACGAGATGAGCTACGGTAGAATTGTTGCAGGAGAAAGGGTAGTAGATGACGCGATGGCAGCGGTCTACTGTGCGCCACACAGCTACACCGGAGAGGATATGGTGGAGTTTTTCTGTCACGGAAATGACCGGATATTAAGAGAAGTATTGAAGGTTTTAGTGTCGGCAGGAGCGGAGTACGCAGGACCGGGGGAATTTACAAAGCGGGCGTTTTTGAATGGTAAGCTGTCGCTAAGCCAGGCGGAAGCGGTAATGGAGATTATCGCGGCGAAGGGCGAGGCGGAGATGGATGCGGCACGCAATCGGCTTGACGGAATGCTCGGGAAAGCGGCAGAAAAGATATGTGACGAGCTTGTCGGACTCTGTGCGCATTTTGCGGCGTGGTCGGATTATCCCGAAGAGGACGTGGAAGAGCTGTCTGAGGGAGTGATGGGCGAAACGCTGAGAAGAGCCGAAAAGGAGCTTGAAATACTCGCAAAAGGGTATAATACGGGAAAGATTCTTGCGAGCGGAGTAAGCTGTGCGATAGCAGGGAAGCCAAACGCGGGGAAATCCACACTGATGAACGCGATAATGCGTGACGAATGCAGTATAGTTACCTCTGCGGCAGGAACCACGAGAGATGTAGTTGAGGCTGAGGCGGTGGTCGGCGGAGTGCGGATAAAATTTGCAGATACTGCGGGAATCCGTGAAGCGAGCGATGAGGTTGAGAGAATCGGAGTCGAGCGCGCGAAGAAAAGAGTCGCACAAAGTGACATAGTTGTGGCGGTGTTTGACGGGTCCTCAAAAACAGACGAAAGCGATGCCGAAATACTTGAGCTTATAAAAGGCAGGAACAGTATTGCGGCGATAAATAAGATAGATTTGGGACTTTCTGCTGATATAACTGCAGTAAAAGAGGCAGCAGGAAGGGTAGTTTTCATCTCTGCGGCTACAGGAGAGGGTATGGAGGAGCTTGAGAGCGCGATTTGTGACGCGGCGGGACTCCTTGATTATGACAAAAACGCTCCTCTTATTGCCAACGAGCGACAGTTCGACTGCATAAGACGGGCAGCAGTCGGAGTACGAGATGCAATTTCTGCACTTGAAATGGGTGTTACTTTGGACGCCGTGGAAGTTTGCGTGGAAAGCGCCGTAGATGCCCTCTACGATTTCAGCGGCAGGAATGTCAGAGAAGACGTGGTAAATGAAGTATTTTCACGCTTCTGTGTCGGCAAATAGCGGGCAGCGCCCGGAGGCACTTCGAGGTCGGGTGCGGAGATAAACGAAATATCAAGGCATGACAGTTTACTGAGAATAAAATTAACGACAAAGTCGTTAATTTAGCAAGTTTAAACCTTTTCCGGCGTATATCTTGCCGGAAATTTCGCAAAGCGAAACTGGTTTAAACGTTGCGGAGCGGTGGAAGATGTCGGTCGAGTGTGGAACTTAAACTTTTTATAGCAATATACTACGGATTGCCCGGAGGCAGTTCGAATTTAAATGCGGAGAAAACTTAAACTGCAACACGCGACAGTCTGCTGAGCAAAAAATTAAAAATTTCCATTGCAGTATACTGCGAAACGCCAAAAGGTGCAGCTGTAATGTTTCACGTGGAACACTAAGTTTTACAATAACAAACAACGGACTGCCCGACGGTCGAGTGTGAAATTAAAAATTTCCGTTGCAATATACTACGGATTGGCTGTCGGCACTGCCGACGGCGAAGCGCGGCGACACAGTCGCCTTTCGCAAAGCAAAGCTTTGCGCCGAGCTACGCTCGGGGCGCTTCGCCTAACAGAGCAGCCGATGGTCGAGCG
>CAJGEB010000084.1 GCA_904502045.1 uncultured Oscillospiraceae bacterium | reverse complement strand
GCATTGTAGGTATGCACGGCGATGAAGGGCGGGTCGCATTCGGCGAAGAGCTCGGTGGACCAGACGGCGCGGCAATGATGGGAGAAGAGGACTTCGGGCTTGGTCCACGTATCGCCGTCGTCGAAGCTGCGGGAGACCATGGTGACGTTTTCGTTGTGCGGCTCGCGGGGGCCGCCGGTGAGAAAGAGGCAGATGAGCGAGCCGTCCGGCATGCGGCGCAGAATGGGCTCGCGGGCATAGGGCTCGAATTCGGAGATGAGGGTCCTTTTCATGGAATCAGCCTCCCTGCGGAATCAATAAACGGAAGTCATGCGGAATGAATGCGCAAGACTTGTTTGAGATGGGAAGAGAAAATGCCCGTGCCGAAGAGGAAAAAGATGCGTGGAGCTGCAGCTGCGGAGCTAAAGCAAGCGGCAAATTCTGCGCTGAGTGCGGAGCCAAAAAGCCCGAAGCAAAAAAAACGGGCGAGTGGACTTGTCGGTGCGGAGCTAAAAATACCGGTAAATTCTGCGCTGAATGCGGAATGAAAAAGCCCGAAGATGACGGATGGGTATGCGCGTGCGGAGCTAAAAATAAGGGTAAATTCTGCAGTGAGTGCGGAAGCAAAAAGCCTGCAGGAGCAAGAGTTTACAAATGTGACAAGTGCGGCTGGGAACCTGAGGATCCTAAAAATCCTCCCAAGTTCTGCCCTGAATGCGGTGATCTTTTTAACGACGAGGATGCAAAATAAGATTATCGGAATCAGGTTAAAGGGGAGAAAAAGATGGACTCTATGATGGAATATAAATGTCCGTGCTGCGGCGGAGCTATCGGCTTTGACAGTGCGGTACAGAAGATGAAATGCCCCTACTGCGATACGGAATTTGAGATGGATACTCTCAAGGAGTACGACGAGGAGCTCAAAAAATCCGCTCAAGAGGATATGTCGTGGGAGAAAAAGTCGAGCGAGTGGGAGGAAGAGGACGAAAATAATGTTGCGGCGTTTGTGTGTAAATCCTGCGGCGGTGAGATAGTTGCGGATAAGAATACTGCCGCAACCTCCTGTCCCTTCTGTGATAATCCCGTAATAATGACCGAGCGTCTTGCAGGAAGCCTTAAGCCCGATTTTGTTATTCCCTTTAAGCTTGACAAAAACGCCGCAAAAGAGGGGATGAAAAAGCATCTTCAGGGAAAGAAGCTGCTTCCGAAGGCGTTCAAGGACGAAAACCATATAGATGAGATAAAGGGAGTATACGTTCCGTTTTGGCTGTTTGATGCGGATGTTGACGCTAATATGAGGTACAAGGGAACCAGAATACGCAGCTGGAGCGACGGGCGTTACAGATATACCGAAACGAGTTATTTTTCGATTTTGCGTTCGGGAAGTATGGGATTTGATGTGATACCCGTAGACGGTTCCTCAAAAATGCCCAACGATATGATGGAATCCCTTGAGCCGTTCGATTTCAGCGAAGCGGTCGATTTTCAGACGGCGTATCTTGCGGGATATCTTGCAGATAAATATGACGTGACGGCTGAGGAGAGCGAAGAGCGGGTAAATACGAGAATAAAAGGCAGCGTTGAGAGGAGCTTTGCCTCGACTGTAATAGGATACAGCGCTTTGATTCCCGAAAGCTGCGGAATATCGCTGAAAAATGCTGAGGAAAAGTACGCTCTTTTTCCTGTGTGGATACTGAACACCACCTGGAACGGTGAAAAATATGTCTTTGCGATGAACGGTCAAACGGGTAAGTTTGCGGGGAACCTTCCTGTCGACAAGGGAGCATACCACAAGTGGTTGTGGGGACTTACAGCTGCTGTCGGAGCAGGCTTTTACCTGCTTGCAACACTCATACACTACTTATTTTAGGCGGGGGAATGAATATGAAAAAGATAATATCCTTTTTACTCGTCTTGACTTTTGTATTAATGGGTGCTACAGTATCCTATGCGGAAAATTTTCCGAGACTCGTTGACGGAGCCGAATTGCTCAGTAAGTATGAGGCAACTGAAATAGAGAGCAGACTTAATGAAATAAGCGAAAGACAAAAGCTTGACGTTGTTATAGTAACGACAGACGAGCTTTACGGGAAAAGTCCGCGGGATTTTGCTGATGATTATTTTGATAGCGGCTACGGTTTCGGGAATAATAAAGACGGAGTGCTGCTGCTTATAAATATGGAGGAGCGCGACTGGTATCTTTCGACGAGAGGTTTCGCAGTTACCGCATTTACCGATGCGGGAATCGACTATATGGCGGAAGAATTTGTTCCGTATATGAGCGACGGAGATTTTTACCGCGGATTTGAAGTATTTACCCGGCTGTGTGACGAGTTTATAACTCAGGCGAAAAACGGGGAGCCTTATGACAGAGGTAATTTGCCGAAGGAGCCTCTCGGATTTATCTGGATAGTTGTCGCGGTAGGTGTCGGACTCGTTGTTGCCCTTATCGTTACAGCTTCGATGAAGCGCCGTCTTAAGAACGTGCGCTCCAAAACCGAGGCTTCGGATTATATCCGCAAAGGCAGTTTTAATATTACAAATTCACGCGATCTGTTCTTGTATAGGAACGTAAGCCGAGTGAAGATACAGACGAATTCGGGTGGAAGCTCCACACACAGAAGTTCGTCAGGCGCAAGACACGGCGGACGCGGCGGAAAGTTTTAAATAAAGAAGTTTTAATATAAGGAAAGAGGTCTTATTAAATGAGCGAGTGTACTCATAATTGTTCGACGTGCAGCTCTAACTGCGCTTCAAGAAAAGAGAGCTTGGTGGAGAAGCCGCACGAATTATCGAGAGTAAAAAAGGTAATTGCGGTAATGAGCGGAAAGGGTGGAGTAGGAAAGTCCCTCGTAACCTCACTTTCAGCGGTTATGATGCAGAGAAGAGGATACAATACCGCGATTATAGATGCGGATATAACGGGTCCTTCAATACCTAAAATATTCGGAATCCACGAAAGAGCAATGGGAGACGAATCGGGAATATTCCCTGCAAAAAGCAAAATGGGAACCTCTGTAATGTCGGTAAATTTACTGCTTGAAAATGAAACCGATCCTGTAATATGGAGAGGGCCTGTAATAGCGGGAATGGCAAAGCAGTTCTGGACCGACGTTGTATGGGGCGACGTGGACTTTATGTTTGTGGATATGCCGCCCGGAACCGGAGATGTTCCGCTGACGGTGTTCCAGTCGCTTCCGGTCGACGGAGTTATAATAGTAACCTCGCCGCAGGACCTTGTCGGAATGGTAGTCGAAAAATCGGTGAAGATGGCAAACGCTCTCAACAAGCCGGTTCTTGCGATAGTTGAAAATATGTCGTATTATCAGTGCCCGAAATGTGACGAAAAGATAAAGGTGTTTGGGGAGAGCGACGTAAGGGCTTTGGCGGACAAATTCGGAGTTGAGCTTTGTGCTGAAATACCCATTAATCCTAAGCTTGCGGCTGCATGTGATAAGGGAATGATAGAGCTCTTTGACGGAGATTGGCTTGATGCGGTAGCGGATAAGCTGGAGAGCTTAGACTAAAGCAGCAAAAGAAAAATACAGTAGTTTCCCCCGTACTTTTGAGTACGGGGGAATTTTCGTATAAAAGAAAACTACCGGTGGTGCCGGTAGTTATGCTTGTGTAAAAAGTGCGGTTGAAAGATATCGGTCGCCGGTATCGGGGAGTAAAACAACGATATTTTTACCGCTGTTTTCAGGGTGTTTTGCAAGTGTTACTGCTCCGAACAAAGCGGCTCCGGAAGAGATTCCGACCAAAACTCCCTCTTTTTTGCCCACAAGCCGCGCATATTCAAATGCATCGTCATCGCGCGCGGTAATAATTTCGTCGAAGACTGTTGTATCGAGTGCGTCAGGTAAAAATCCTGCACCAATTCCTTGAATACCGTGCGATCCGGAAGTTCCCTTAGAGAGAAAAGGTGAGGATTCGGGTTCCACAGCGACTATCTTAACGTCGGGATTTTTCGACTTCAAAAATTTACCCACTCCCGTAATCGTACCGCCGGTGCCGACTCCTGCAACGAAGATGTCTACATTTCCGTCGGTGTCAGTAAAAATTTCGGGTCCGGTGGTGTCGAAATGCGCTTTCGGATTTGCAGGATTTGCAAACTGATCGGGAATAAAGCTGTCGGGAATAGCTGCAGCTAACTCTTTTGCTTTGGCAATAGCTCCGTTCATACCGAGCTTTCCGTCGCTTAAAACAACCTCTGCACCGTAAGCCTTCATAGTAAGTATGCGTTCGATGGACATGGTATCGGGCATTACGATTACGGTGCGGTAGCCTTTTGCGGCGGCTACTGAAGCCAGTCCGATGCCGGTATTTCCCGAAGTGGGCTCAATAATTACCGAGCCGCTCTTTAATTTCCCGCACCTTTCCGCCTCTTCGATCATAGCTTTAGCCACGCGGTCTTTTGCGGAGCCTGCGGGATTCAGATATTCAAGCTTAGCTAAAATTTTAGCGCTTAAATTAAGGTGCTTTTCTATATTCGTAAGCTCAAGCAGCGGTGTTTTACCGACAAGCTGATCTGCGGAAGTATAAATATTAGCCAAGGAAGGTTCCCCCTTAAAAAAAGATGATATAAGTTTAACGCACAAAAAAAGGAATGTCAACAAAAAACCTCTCCCGAATATTCGGAAGAGGTTTAATTTAAT
>CAJGEB010000083.1 GCA_904502045.1 uncultured Oscillospiraceae bacterium | reverse complement strand
GCTGCTTCCTTCTTTTGCAAGGAACCTTGCTCCGTTTTTGGACATTCCCACACCGTGTCCCTCTCCTTTCACGGTAAATATAAACCCGTCCTCTGCTGTGCTTATCTCAAAACAGGACGATTTAAGTCCCAGCGCTATACGCAGCTCGGTTCCGCTCAGTATCCTGTTACCCACTTCAACGCTCGCCGCATACCCCGCTTGTGAACGGATTATTTCGCCGAACCAGCTCCCCTCGTCGCTGCCCAAAACGATATTCTCATCAAAATCGGCTAATATACTTTTTACCTCATCTGCCGAGAGCTCCGTTACCGTCGTGCCGCTCGCCGCTATCATATCCCCCGCGCTTACCACCGTTTCAAGATAGGGTACGTCACTTCCCCAGACGTTCTCCGCGCTCTCGGTCTTTCCCGCCGACATCTCATGAAAAGGAGTTACCGCAAGCTCCCCGCCGTACACTACTGCAAAGTCCGCAGCGTACTCAGCGGCTTCGGTTATCTTTTCCCACATCTTTTCAAAATCGGCTCCGAACTTCTCCTTCGCCGTTTCCTTATCTATATACCCCTCGCCGCCATCGGAATTTATAAAGAAATCGGCTCCCCCAAGGTCGCTTACCTCTCCTGCAATATTTGCTTCGCGATTTTTCAGCGCGCAGGTATTCAAAACTACCCCCATCGCTTTGAGATACTCAAGCTCATCTCCTTTTTCGGATTCCGCCGCGAGCGCTCCCATTAAGTAATCAAGCTCCGAAAGCTCAAAAATTTTCTCGGTAGCAATATCGAACACCTTGAATACTCCCCCGCCGCTTACCTTTATTACTATCTCCGGCGGCTCGTCTTTTTCGACAGTACTCTCCTGCGGCTCGTCCGGTTTAAGTATGCTCTCGTTTTTGTTCATATTTCCGAGTATCTGCATCATACTTTCCACTATCTGCGACTTGTCCTTTTCTGCCTTACTCTCCTCTGCCTTACTCTCCTCTGCGAGCGTATCCTCCGGCTGTGATGTGTAGACTATTTTACCCCTTTCCTCAAGCCCGAAGGTAAAAAGCGGTATCAACATCATCATACATCCTGCTGCTAAAAAAATCATCATGGCTCTTTTCATACTTCTCTTCCTTTCTTTTGTTTACATCTTATTTAAATATTGACAATATTTTGCGTCTTTAATTGACAGAACAAAAATATTATCTTAAAATTAATATGAATGACCTTTTGAAAATATTCTCAAACCGAGGGGAGCGGTAAATTTATGAAGCAACTGAATAAGTTTGTTACTCCGGCTCTTGTTTTTCTCTCGCTCGTCGGAGCCGTTCTCAGATTTTACGATATAATATTTTTTGTGGGTAAGGACGGCCTTTATATTGAGGAGTCCGCGGTGTCGCTCGCTTTGGCGCTGCTTGTTATCGTTACCGCCGCACTTTCCCTCTGCTTCGGATTTTTTATACTTCCCAAACAGGAGCTCCGCATTTCCAGGAAAAATAACCGCTCCACACTCCTCTCCTCCTGCTTTATCATCGCGGGCGGACTTATTCTGCTTTCCTCTGCCGTAGCTTTTCTGGGTACCGATACTTTAAAGCTCCGCGACAGACCCGTACTCTTTGCGTTTGCCGCCTCTTTCTTCGGAATACTTTCCGGTTCCTTCTTCATATATAGCGGTATACAGCTTCGTCTTTTTTCGCGGCTTCCTTGCGAAGTATACGCTCCGGTCTTTTCGGTATTATGGTCGCTTTTCAGGATGATTTCCGATTTCACTTCAGCTCCGCCGCTCGCCCCTATGTCTACCCGCTCCTACCGAACGATAGTTTTAGCTTCAATGTGTATTTTCCTCTTCTTTTTCGCTAAATCTCTTTCGGGAATTGATGAGTCGGAGCACCCTAAACCCCTCTGCGCCTTCGGAGTACTTTTTTCGACGGCAGCTGCCGTTGTTTTACTGCCCGACCTATACTTTTACATCTCAATTAAAGATATCACCTCAGTACTTGCTGCCGTCGCGGATATTTCCCTTGCCGCTCTCGCCCTCTCCTACATCTCTTACCGCAGGTACTGCCCGCCCCGTCCCCTACTTCATTAAACGAACGGAGAATTTGCCGTGTTTGGATACGTTAAACCCTTTAAGCCGGAGCTCAAAATCAACGAATACGAGATATATCAGGCCGTCTACTGCGGTCTTTGCCGTAAATTAGGTAAGTCGGTCGGATTTTCGGCGCGTTTTTCTTTAAGCTACGATTTCGTTTTCCTATCTCTTCTCTCGATGGCTTTATCGGATAACTCTCCGGAATATAAAAAATGCAGATGCTTTGCAAATCCCTTTAAAAAGCGCAACTCCTGCTGCGGAGATTGCGCCGACCTTACCCTCTGTGCCGATTCTTCTGCCTGCGCAACCTACTATAAACTACTCGATAACGTCTCCGACAGCACACTCCTCGGAAGACTTTTCTGGTGGATCCCCCTTTTGCTCAGTAAACCCGCGCGAAACAAAGCGTTAAAACGCAATCCCGAGGTCGATAATATATTCCGCGAGGCGTCTGCCTCTCAGCAGGAGTTTGAAAAACTAAAGATATACGACTCCGACCACGCCGCCGAGCCCTTTGCTCACGCTCTCTCCCGACTTTTTTCGCTTCTTTCAAAGGATCCCACAGAAATTCGGGTACTTGACAGACTCGGCTACCTCTTCGGAAGATACGTCTATATCATTGATGCCCTCGACGACATCGAAAAGGACTCCAAAAAACACAACTATAACCCGTTTTTACCCCTTGCCGACGATATCGACGCGGCAATCGATAAAATTCACGCTTCACTCTTTCTCACGATATCAGAGATCGAACGTACCTTCGCTCTGCTTGACGTTCAAAGGTACCGCTCAATTCTTGAAAATATAATTTCGCTCGGACTCCAAAACGAAGTCAGGGCGGTAACTCATAAAAAGGAGAATAAACGATGAAGGATCCCTATCAGGTCCTCGGCGTTTCAAGAAACGCTTCGGACGACGAGATCAAAGCCGCTTACCGCGAGCTTGCTAAAAAATATCACCCCGACCATTACAACGACACTCCCCTCAAGGACCTCGCCGAAGAAAAAATGCGTGAGGTCAACGCCGCTTACGACGAGATAATTAAGATGCGCAAAAACGGTACATCTTCAGGCGCGGGCGGTTATTCGGGAGGTTATTCCGGCGGTTACTCAAATTCGGGTTCCTCGCGTTTTCAGGATATCCGTAAATTAATTATGCAAAGGCGTCTTTCCGAGGCTGAGGAGCTGCTCGACGGAGTTCCCGACTCGTCAAGAGATGCAGAGTGGCACTTCCTCAAGGGAAGCGTGCTGTCCTCGAAGGGCTATCTTGATCAGGCTGCCTCTCATTTTCAGCGCGCTTCGGCTATGGAGCCCTTCAACCAAGAGTACCGCGCCGCCTATAACCGCATAATTATGCAGCGAAATAATGCCGGCTACCACACCACCTCTGTCGGCGGATGCTCCGGATGCGACGTCTGTCAGGGACTCCTGTGCGCAGACTGCTGCTGCGAGTGCCTCGGCGGCGACCTGCTGCGCTGTTGCTGATGGGAGGAATTTTGTGAAAAGTCTGAAAAAAAGCGGTCTTATCGCTCTGTGCGGAATGATATCTTCCCTCTGTGTTGCACTTATGTTCCTCACCGGAGTTTTCCCTTTCGCTACCTACGCAATTCCTGCTATGGCGGGAATCCTGCTCGTCATTTTGGTGGTGGAGCTCTCTCCCGGCTGGGCACTGCTCACCTACATTGCAGTTTCCCTGCTCTCGCTCATTATTACCCCCGACAAAGAAGCCGCCGTTTTATTCATCTTCTTTTTCGGACACTACCCCGTTATAAAGTCCTTCTTGGAACGCCTGCGCTCCAAAATAATCGAGATTCCGCTCAAGGCTGTTATCTTCAATATCTGTATAGTCGCGGGTTATCTCGTTGTAATCCACCTTTTCGGTATCTCTGACGTTTTGGACGAGATGGGCTCCTTCGGAAAATATTCCGCCCTTGTTCTTCTCGCATTCGGTAACGTCGTGTTTTGGGTGTACGACTTGGCTCTCACCCGTCTTATCAGCGTTTACATCACTTGGTTCAGACCTAAAATATTAAGGCGGTTCGGTAAATGAAAAGATACGTAAAAATTTTAGCTCTTTTTCTTGCACTAATAACGGTTGCGTTTTCCTCTCTCACGGCTTTTGCCGATGAACCCAACTACTCAAAAGCTATCTCAAACGTCGGAAAAAAGCTCTCTGCCTACAAATTTGACGGTACTGCCGTTTGCGCGGCGCGTGTTGCCGGAGTTAAAATCAATGCTCCCGCTCTTGAAAGGTACTCAAAGTCAGTGGCAAAATCCGACGATTTTAAATATGTTGCCGAGGCGGTAGTAAATCTCTCTGCGGCAGGTAAGGACGTCGGTAATATTTACGGTGCGGACCTCTTTAAAAAGCTCGATACCTTGTCAGTACCGGCGCTTGCGGTGTCTGACAGCGCAAAAAAAGCAGGTCTCTCTGCCTACGCTTTACTTGCGCTTAACGCAGTAAACTCGGACGGCGAAAACATCTCCCGCGCGGCTCTCTGTGATACCCTCGTCAGCTACCTTTCGACAGCTCCCGCCGAAAATGCAAGGCTTACTGCCCTCTGCGCAGCCGCTCTT
>CAJGEB010000082.1 GCA_904502045.1 uncultured Oscillospiraceae bacterium | reverse complement strand
TACATATCCGCACATGAAAATCCGCTTCCGAATTCGATTCCCTTCACTGCAGGAACCGAAAATACCGCCGATGCTATCTTCCCTTCGATAGTTTCAAAAATCGGCTCTCCTACTCCCACCGGCATACCTAAAACCGCACACTCTATAACTCCGCCCACGGAATCAAGATTATTGCGGGCAGTAAGTATCTCCGCCTTCATCCTATCCGCTGCCGCATCGTCGTAAACGGGGAACGGTTTCGTTTTAATACTGCGCAGCTCCTCACGCTCCACCGTAAAATAGTCCGCACGCTTTTCGGCTGTTTCGGAATGTATTTTTATAATATGCGCAAAAATCTCTATCCCGCGCGCTTCAAGTATCTGCAAGGCTATGGCTCCCGCAACACATATCGTCGCTGTAAGGCGTCCCGAAAAGTGTCCGCCGCCGTTAACATCCTGAAAGCCTCTGTATTTCTCATTTGCAGTAAAATCAGCGTGAGCGGGACGGGGTACGTCACGCAGCTTATCGTAGTCAGCCGAGCGGGTATTCGTATTCCTTATCACCGCCGCAAGAGGAGCTCCGCAGGTCACGCCCTCAACCACTCCCGATAAAATTTCCGGAGCATCAGGCTCCCTGCGCGACGTTGTGTAGATGCTCTGCCCCGGAGCCCTGCGCTGCATAAACGCACTGAGCTTATCCATATCTATTTTTATTCCCGCCGGCAGTCCGTCTATCACCACTCCGATAGCCTCGGAATGTGACTGTCCGAAAACGGAAATTTTTATATTTTTTCCGAAAATTCCACTCATTTTATCTCCTCCGTTATTCCGCCCAGTTCTTTAAATCTTTCCCAAAAAGTCGGGTAGGATTTGTTGACCGCCTGAGCTCCCGTCAGGGTAAGCTCCTCTTTGCAGATGCAGGATGCTATCGCCGCCGACATCGCAATACGGTGGTCGTTGCAGGAGTCCGCCGCCGCTCCTCCGCAAAGTCCTTCTCCGCTTCCGTTTATTATAAGGCCGTCCTCCGTTTCTTTTATCTCGGCTCCTAAAGCTCCGAGCATTTCAGATACGGTTTTGAGCCTATCACTCTCTTTTATCCGCAAGCGCTCGGCGTTGATTATCCTTGTCTGTCCCTCGGCTTTGCAGGCTACCGTAGCAAGCACGGGTACCAAATCGGGAACTCCCGACGCATCTATCGTTATCCCCTTCAAGTCCCCCGCCCGTACGGTAATTTTATATTCGTCAAAGAAAACTCCGGCACCGAACCGCTGCAATATATCAACTATCTTTCTGTCGCCCTGCACCGATTTAAGATTAAGTCCCGTGCAGGTTACTCCCCTTTCGCTCAGCGCTCCCGCACACAGCCAAAACGCCGCATTGGACCAGTCACCCTCCGCGCGCACCTCACAGCTACCCGTAAGTCCTGCCCGCTGTCCGCCTTTTATCTTAAATCTATCGCAAACAAACTCCGATTTTATCCCGAATTTTTCAAGCACCTCTCGCGTTATATCAATATACGCCTCAGACTCAATCTTACCTGTAATTATCAGCTCGCTGTCGCCTTCAATAAGAGGTAACGCAAACAAAAGTCCGCTTATGTATTGTGATGAAATGTTACCCGGCAAGGTAAAGGTTCCGCTTTTTAATTTTCCGCCGCATTCAAGCAAGTCGCGTGCTTTCTTGCAAAGTGTCATACCGTTTTTGCAAAGCTCCGACCACAGCGGCTCAAGAGGTCTTTGCGGGAGCCTTCCCGACATTTTTATTCGCACCTTAGCTCCGAGCGCGGCAATGACAGGCAAAATAAATCGGAGCGTAGAGCCGCTTTCTCCGCAGTCCATCTCAGAAGTTTCGGGTACCTCTTTTATCGGAGTGACGTAAAATCCGTCTGCAAGACGCTCCGCTTTTGCTCCGAGCGCCGTAATGCATCTTACCGTAGCATCAATATCTTCCGAGCTTTGCACGCAGATAATTTTACACGGTTCCTTTGCCAAAGCCGCGCATATCAGCATTCGATGAGCGTACGATTTCGATTCCGCAATCTCAACACTTCCGCTTAGCTCACTCGGAGTTATCTTTATCTCCATCGTGTCATCTCCACTCCCACACTACTTCTTCAAAATCCGAAAAACTCTTTCATTTTTTCAACGTCAAAGCTACGAACTTCACACCGTCCGACCTCTCTCGGAATTACAAGCGATATCTTCTCACCGCTCCTTTTTTTGTCCGAGAGCATCGCGCCGTAAAGCTCCTCGCCGTTTATATCTGTGTCTACGGGAAGCAAAAACCGCTCTATCACTCCGCAAACTTCCTTTGCACATTCTTCGCTGCACAGTCCGTTTACTGCGCTTCTGCGTGCGATTTCCGCCATTCCGACCGCTACTGCGCTGCCGTGCGATACAGAATACTCGCTGCACAATTCCACCGCGTGTCCCAACGTGTGACCTAAATTCAGCAGCCGTCGGGAACCCTTCTCGAATTCGTCCTCGCCGACTATATCTCTCTTTATCGCAACACATTCAGCTATTACTTTTTCGCGGTCAAATTCGGTTCCCGTTTCCATAAGATAGTCAAAAAGTCCCCTATCTTTAAGCACCGCATATTTGATTACCTCTGCACATCCGTCTGCAAAAATCTTCTCGGGAAGGGTATTCAGTGCATCGTAATCGCACAAAACGAGGCTCGGCTGATAAAATGCTCCCGCAAGATTTTTACCCATCTCTAAATCTATCGCAGTCTTGCCGCCGACAGAGGAATCCACCATCGCAAGCAGCGTTGTCGGAATCTGCACAAACCCTGTTCCTCGAAGATACGTCGCAGCCGCAAATCCCGCAATATCCCCGACAACTCCGCCGCCGAGAGCTATTACAAGATCGGAGCGGGTAAGTCTGTTTTCAGCCAAAAAATTCAGAATAGCAATAAAATTCTCCGCATTCTTGGAGCCTTCCCCGTTTTTCATCACAAATTTCACCGCGGTTATTCCCTTTTCATTCAAGGAGCGCTCCAAGCTTTCGTAATAAAGTCCGTCAACGACGTCATCGGTAATTACCGCCGCAACGTTATTTTTACAAAAATCCTTTATATATTCTCCCGCATTTTTGAGGAGTCCCGACCCAATCAACACGCTGTAATCACGCGAAGCACTAACCCTTATTTCCGTCATCCGTCTATCTCCCCTTTTATGCGTCTTCCGTCATCAAGCAGCTTATACAGCAGCTCCTCGTCCTTATTCTTTATTGCATCTCTGTATGCTGTCACATTTTCAATGAAGTTATCAAGCTCATCAAGTAAAAAGTCCCCGTTTTCCATAAAAAGCTGTGTCCACATATCAGGATTAAGCTGTGCAACTCTCGTAAGATCCTTGTAGCTGCCCGCCGAAAATCCCTTGTGACTTCTCGCTTCAGGACTCTTTATATACGCATTCGACACTATATGCGCCATCTGCGAGGTAAATGCTATCATCTTATCATGCGACGCAGCCGTTGTAACCGAAATAGCCTTGAATCCGAGCGGAGCAAGATGCCCCTTTACCCTGTCAAGCAGCTCCATATCATCAAATACCGGCGGTACAATGACCATCGGAGCTCCGCTGAACATCGTCGCACGGCTATACTTAAATCCCGAATTGTGCGTACCTGCCATCGGGTGTCCGCCCACAAAGGTAAATCCGTACTCCTTCGCCATCGCAAATCCCACTTCACATACCTCGCGTTTGGTTCCGCAGCTATCTATAACAAGCGCATTTTTATTAATATACTTGGAATTTTTCTCAAGATACTCCATCGTCGCCTTCGGATAAAGACACACAAAGATCAGATCGCACTCGCCGATCGTATTTTCATCCAGCTTTTCATCGACAGCTCCGGACATTATCGCATAATCAAGCATAATATTGTCCCTGTCAGCACCGTACACCTTGTGTACTGCATTTTTGTCCGCTTTGTACCCCTTAGCGATCGAGCCTCCTATCAGTCCAAGGCCCACTACGCCGACATTCATTACCCTTCACCTCAATCAGATAATCTCTCGCGTTTTAAATACCTTATCGGCAAGCTCTGTAAATTCCGCAGGAGTAAGCGACTGTGCTCCGTCACAAAGCGCTCTCTCAGGATCATTGTGTACCTCTATCATAAGTCCGTCCACTCCCGCCGCCGTAGCCGAAAGCGCCATCGGTCTTACAAGCTTCGCTTTTCCCGTAGCATGACTCGGATCCGCAACTACCGGCAGATGAGTCAGCTCATGCAAAAGCGGTATCGCCGAAATATCCATAGTATTACGGGTGTAGGTTTCAAACGTCCTTATTCCGCGCTCGCAGAGTATGACGTTTTCGTTACCCTCAGACATAATATATTCCGCGCTCATAAGCAGTTCTTTAATGGTATTTGCAAGTCCTCTCTTGAGGAGTATCGGCTTTTTCGTCTTTCCCAGCTCCTTGAGAAGCTCAAAGTTCTGCATATTTCTCGCGCCCACCTGTATTATGTCAACCTCCTCAAACAGCGGCAGGTGTACTGCATTCATTATCTCGGTAATAATCGGCATTCCCGTAGCCTTTTTTGCCTCCAACAGCAGCTCTATTCCGCTGTTTTTGAGTCCCTGGAAGTCGTAAGGCGAGGTTCTCGGCTTAAAGGCTCCGCCTCTCAAAATTGTAGCTCCGGCCTTTTTTACTCCCTGTGCCACTTCTATTATCTGCTCACGGGACTCAACAGAACACGGTCCTGCAATTATAGCGAAGTGTCCTC
>CAJGEB010000081.1 GCA_904502045.1 uncultured Oscillospiraceae bacterium | reverse complement strand
TAATATTTCCTTCGCTTTTTGTCAATCCTTACTCGCAGCCATACTTTCCAAATACGAATCAAAAGTATTGTCAGATATCGCTAATCCTCTTCTTTTCAGGTCCCCCACGATAAACTCAAGCGCATATCTCATCGCCTCATTTTTATCCCTTTGCGATATCTCCCTCATAATCTCAACATCGCTGTAATCTCTGTCTTCAGAGGTGAGGTCGGCAAGGTAAACTATCTTCTCAAGCTCACTCATTTTTGCTCTCGCTTCGGTGTGGTATCTGACCGCGTTGATTATATCCTCATCCGTTACTCCAAACTCGGAAATTATATATTCCGCTCCCGCTTTTGAGTGGTAGAGCGACTTTGCCGAAAGCTCACTACCCGTTATTTTAAGAGTACCTTTTTTTATTATCTCAAGCTGACGCTCTGCGCTCATATCCTTACAGATATCGTGCACAAGTCCTGCAAAATACGCTTTTTCTTCAAGCTCGGAACCCTCTCCGTATATCACAGCCAGCTCCGCAGCTCTCAGCGCCACCGCTTCACTGTGGAGATATCTTTTTTCGGTGAGCAGCTCCTTCATCACGCTTCTCACTCCGGCATATCTGTCCTTATATAGCTTTTCCGCATTTTTATATTCGTATACCTTTTGCGGTACATCACTTTTTATATCTATTCCCCTGCTCGCCTTTTTCCTTATTTCAGTCGAGGAAATCTCAATCGGACTCACATCAAAAAGCAGCACCTTTCCCCCTGCGCTCTTCAAAATATCAGCCGCAGACTCAAGGCTCTCTCCTGCTCTTCGCCCTGCCGCACATATCACCGCAAGTTTGAGTATCTTTTCCCACTCGCGCCATCTTGTAAAGGTAGTCAGCATATCGCTTCCGATTATAAGATAAAGCTCGTCTTTGGGGTAGCGCTCCTTTAGCTCCGACAAGGTATCCACCGTGTAGCTCGTTTTGCCGCGGCGCAGCTCAATATCACACGCCTCAAATCCCTCACCGAGCTCCTCGCAGACCGCCCTGCACATTTCCATTCTGCGCTCCGCCCCGACATCATCCTTCACCTCTTTGTGCGGCGGACGACCGGCAGGCACAAACAAGACTTTATCAAGTCCCGCTCTCGTCTTTATCTCTTCGGCTATTTTTATATGTCCGTTGTGTATGGGATTAAAGGTTCCGCCGAATACTCCTATTTTTCTCATATCCGCTCACAATCTCTAATCAATATTGATTACAGGCTTTTCCTCGTTTCTCTTATACAGCACAAATCTTTTGCCTATTACCTGCACAACGTCTGCTCCGCACTGCTCGGCAAGTTCATTGGCGGCTTCTTTTGCAGTAAAAAGACAGTTTTCGAGCACGCTCATCTTGATTAGCTCCCTGGCTCTCAGCGCATCAGACACCTGTACTACAAGATTTTCGACTATTCCGCCTTTTCCCACCTGCATTATGCAGTCCATTCCGTTCGCCATCGAACGCAATTTTGCTCTTTGTTTACTTGTCAACATCTATTTCTCATTCCTTTTCATTATTTCAGCTTTAAATTTTTCAAGCGCTCTTCCGCGGTGGCTTATGCCGTCCTTTTCTTCGGCTGTCAATTCGCCGAAGGAGCCCTTTTCGGAGACAAACACCGGATCGTACCCAAAGCCGCCGTTACCGTGCCGCTCAAACGCTATCCTACCCTCGCATTCTCCGCGTACCGATATCTTTTCACCGTCGGGAAATACACAGCACACCGCCGATACGAATCGTGCGGTCCTTTTTTCATCAGGAACCTCTCCAAGCTCCGAAAGCAGCTTATCTATCCTATCGTCGTCACTGCCCTCTGCATATCTTGCAGAGTAAACTCCGGGACGTCCGCCAAGTGCGTCCACACAAAGTCCCGAATCGTCTGCTACCGCTGCAAGTCCGCTCGCTTTACAGACGTATTCCGCCTTCAAAAATGCGTTTTCTTCAAAGGTTTCTCCGTTTTCTTCGGCTTCACCCTGAACTCCTGCTGCTTCTGCGGAGATGACCTCCCAATCCATTCCTTCAAGTATGCGTCTAAGCTCCTCAAGCTTTGCTTTATTCCTCGACGCAAGTACAAGTACCTTCTTCACTTACTATCCTCTTTTCCTTTACTCAACGTCCTCAAACAGCGCATCCGCAAACTGCTTCGGATCAAACGGCTGAAGATCCTCTGCCTTTTCTCCTACTCCGATATATTTTACCGGTATGCCAAGCTCCTTGACTATCGCTATTACTATTCCGCCTTTAGCCGTTCCGTCAAGCTTCGTCAGCGCTATTCCCGTAATTCCTGCCGCCTCTTTAAACTGTCGCGCCTGACTTACCGCATTCTGTCCCGTTGTCGCATCAAGCACAAGTATCGTTTCCGCTTTACTTCCCGGAGCCGCTTTATTTATTACCCTCGCTATCTTCGAAAGCTCATCCATAAGATTTTTCTTATTATGCATTCTTCCCGCAGTATCACATATAACGACGTCGGCTCCTCTTGCTTTTCCCGCCTCTATCGCATCGTAAACTACCGCTGCAGGATCCGCTCCCGAGTCGTGCCTTACAACATCGGCTCCGACTCTCTCTCCCCATATCTCAAGCTGCTCTATCGCTGCCGCTCTGAAGGTATCTGCCGCCGCTAAAATTACCTTCTTCCCATCTTGCTTATATCTGTTCGCAAGCTTTCCTATCGTAGTGGTCTTGCCCACTCCGTTTACTCCTATTACGAGTATTATCTTCGGCTTTTCGTCAAGATGTATCTCACAATCCCCCGAAAGCATCTCCTCGATTACTTCCTTAAGCTTTCCCTTGACAAGCTCAGGGTCACTTATCCTCTCTTCCTTTACCTTCTTCCTGACCTCATCGCAGATAGCTCCCGCACATACTGCTCCTACGTCAGAAAGCACCAAGGTCTCCTCAAGCTCCTCGAACAGCTCCTCGTCTACCTTCTGAAAGGCGCTGAATACGTCGTCAAGCCTCTTTTTCAAGGACTCCCTCGTCTTTTTCATTCCTGCGCCTATTTTTGAAAATAATCCCATTATATTTCCTCCGTCAAACCTTCATATTCAGCTTACTCTCAACATCCGACACATTAAGCTGTAATATTTTAGATACGCCGCGCTCCTGCATCGTTACTCCGTACAGTACGTCAGCTCTCTCCATAGTTCCTCTTCTGTGTGATACCGCTATAAACTGTATCTTCTCGTTCATCTTCCTCAGATACTGCGCATATCTCGCTACGTTTACATCGTCAAGCGCCGCCTCTATCTCGTCAAGCATACAGAACGGTGCCGGACTTTCCTTCAGTATCGCAAAATATACCGCAATCGCTACAAGCGCCTGCTCTCCGCCCGAAAGCGATGATAGTCTGTTGATTATCTTTCCGGGGGGAGCCGCATATATCTCAATTCCCGCTTCAAGTATGTCCTCGGAATCGGTCAGCTTCAGACTTCCGCTTCCGCCTTCAAACAGCTCCGAGAATATCTCAGAAAAGTTTGCGCTTATTCTCGTAAACTTATCCCTGAATATGTCACGCATCTGCTTTACAAGCTTATCTATAAGCGAAAGTATCTCATTGCGCGATTTCTCTACGTCGTCAATCTGACCCTTCAAAAATTCGTAACGCTCCGATACTTCTTTATATTCCTCTATCGCAGACAAATTAACATTCCCCAGCGACTTTATAGATGCACGTATCTCACTGAGCTTTCTCTGTGCTTCGGAATAATCCTCTATCTTTGCCGCCTGCTCCTCTGCCTGCGTCAGAGTAGTTTCATACTCGTTCCACATACGCTCGATGAGTCCGTCGCGCTCGCCTTGATACTTCTTCTTGCTCTCTTCCTGACGAACAAGCTCTGCAGACAGTCCCTCTTTCTTTACGCTTACCTCTTTTTGACTGCTCCGCAGCTTACTCGTTTCGCCCTCAAGCAGCATTCTCTCTTTCAGCAGCTCGCTTACTTTATTCTCCATATCCGCCGCGCCGCTCATCATCTCTTTGGCTTTCTCTTCGACCGCCTTTATCTCCTCTTCGATTCCCTCATTTTCCTTCTTAAGCCGCGCTATCTCTTCTTTTCCCGCTCTTACCTTTTCGCCGCGCTCCTCAGACTGCTTCTTCATCTGCTCAAGCGATATTTTGCGTACCTCTATCTCCTTTTCAATATCCGCTATCCTTACCTTTCCGTCGGATATCTCCGTGATTATCAAGGATTTCTCGCTCTGCAGCGCCGTTATCTTCTCTTTTTGCTCTTCGCGCTCCGCTCTTAATTTTTCAAGCTCCTCCTGCGCATTTTCAAGTCCCGACTTATACTCCTCAAGAGCTCTCTGCGCTTCCTCAAGCGCTGTACCCAAAAGCTCCTTTTGCTTTATATTGTCATCTCCCGACTTCTGTATATCGTCGAGCGCGATGCGTACTCTCTTTTCCTCTGCCTCGCATCTGATTCTGTCCTCGCCGCAGGTCTTTTTCTCGCTTTCTATCGCCGTAAGCTGAGCATTAAGCGCAGATATCTCCTCACTCAGCTCCTTATATTCCGGCTCCGATTTTGCAATCTCTTTTCTTATCTCGCTCGCCTGTACTTTCAGCTTTTCAATCTCAACCTTTCTGCTGAGGAGTCCCGCATTCTTAACAACGGAGCCTCCCGTCATCGAGCCTCCCGCATTGATAAGCTGTCCGTCAAGGGTTACTATCCTGAAGGAGTACCCGTACTTCTTCGCCATATTTACCGCATCATCTATATTTTCCG